>CAKRWX010000096.1 GCA_934418055.1 uncultured Lachnospiraceae bacterium | reverse complement strand
AATCCTGAAGTTCACTCCAGCTGTCTTTTCTTGACACTTCCATAGATATCTCTCCTCGTATTTTTACTCCCAGATCTTCCACGGAGCATGGCCGCTCTGCCATAGCTCCTCCAGCTTCTTCATCTCTCTCTGGGTATCCATACACTGCCAGAAACCGTTGTGGTGGAAGCTCATCAGCTGTCCCTCTGCCGCCAGTCTCTGAAGTGGCTCTTTTTCAAATACAGTCGTATCGTCTTCCAGATAGTTGAAAATTTCTGGATTTAAGACCATGAATCCGCCGTTGATCAGGCTTGCGTCAGCCTCGTCCTTCTCACGGAAGGATTTCACCACATTATCCGGGGTGATGTCCAGCACGCCCTTCATCTGGGCAATGTTGACTGTGGTCATGGTTGCGATCCTGCCATGCTCTTTGTGGAACTTTAACAGGGCGTTTAAATCCACATCGCAGACGCCGTCTCCATAAGTCATCATAAACGGTTCATTTCCAATATAATCCTGGATCCTCTTGATTCTTCCGCCGGTCATGGTATACAGTCCGGTATCCACCAGAGTCACCTTCCATGGCTCGGAATAGTTGTTGTGGACCTCCATCTTATTGTTGGCAAGATCAAAGGTCACATCGGAGGTATGCAGGAAATAGTCTGCAAAAAACTCCTTCACCACATACTGTTTGTAGCCCAGACAGATCACGAACTCATGAAATCCGAACTGGGAATAATATTTCATAATGTGCCACAGGATCGGCTTCCCTCCAATCTCGATCATGGGCTTCGGCTTTAAATGGCTTTCTTCACTGATTCTTGTTCCAAGGCCTCCGGCCAGCAGTACAACCTTCATTCTTTTTCCTCCGTTACTGATGGAATACATTCCAATGGTTTTCTTTCAGAATGGTCAGGGCGCTGCGCACCATAGCGCCGCTCTGATCCCAGCTGGTGCGGAATTCAAACTCCGCCCGCAGCTCATCGTCTGTTTTATTTTCAAAATCAAGGGCAATCTCTGCCCGTTTTACACATAATTCTTTGCGGTAGGGAGCTGTCTGCAGCTCTTTGCGGGTGGTAGCGATGTTGCCGAGAAGGAAGATGGCGGTTACAAGGACTGCAGCGCCACGCCAGATCACCTGGCTTCCTGCTTTCTGGCATTTCTTCCAGCACAGCGCCAACGTCAGCAGGATTCCCACCACGCCAACCTGGAACTGCAGGGCATACCGGGAACTCATGCCGTAGTCCTCCACCAGAAAACTCCACCTGGAAAGCAGGATCAGCGCATGGTTCATGGCTCCGGACACCAGCATCACCAGTGGAAATACCGTGGTCTCATACAGCTTTCTGGAAAACTGCAGGTACAGCGCACATAGATAAGCCGCCGCCACAAAGATACCGACCGCCAGATATGGCAGATTGGTGCTCCACAGGGATTTGGCCAGCTCCTGTCCGGTCACCACTGACGCCAGGGATTTTAACACAAACCGGATAAAATAACCCGGAATCCGGAACAGGTTCTGGAACAGCGACCCTTGGGCCGCCCCATAACCACTCCAGTCCGGCACCACCTGGGCATTGCTCCACAGATAACAGAAAAATGGCAGAAGCACCGACACTCCATACAAAAGATACCGCTTTTCCAGCCGTTTTTCCCGCCTCCAGGTCACTGCCATGCAGAATGCATAGCCTGCGATCAGCACCGCCACATAAACGGCACAATAGGGACCTGCCACAGCCAGGATCAGAATCCAGGGAAGCAGGATCATCTGCAGATGGTCTCCCTTTCGTTTCTCTCCGCCCCATACGCGGTCCCATATCTGGTAATGATAGTAAAATCCGGCAAAGGCCAGGAAATGCACCCAGCCGCTGCCATTGTTTAACATTTCCCATTTATTCAGGCTGAACATCACCGCCATCACCGCCAGAAACCAGATCGTTCCAATCTGCTTCCGGTTGACATAATATGTCACACTGACTGCCGATAATGCCAGTGACACCACTCCAAGCACCTGGTCAAACCGGATGCTGTAATGGAAAAAAGTGGTGTTGATGATGCGGGCCAGGAAATTTACCGGAACTCTGGTCAAAAGATCCGGCACCCAGAATTTCGCCGGGTTCCACACGTCCGGCAGATAGCTGTTGACCAGACGGATATAGTCCGAATATACCACATCATAAAAAGAGGTATACAGATACCACAGGCAGAATACCGCACCCGCCACGGGCACCAGATAAAACCAGTTCCGGTTCTTTCTCTCCATGAAAATGTCCTCACTAAAATTACTAATCTTCCTGTTCTTTCGCCTGGAACTCCTTCAGAATATCCGTGATATCCTGATACCGGTACGCCTTGGGATCTTCTCTCAACACGATCATGTCGTCCGTGATGGTTCCGATCTCCTCAATGCTGTCTGCGAAGATCACCTTTGTTCCTTCCGCCTTCCGCTCCGGATCAAAGGTCTTAAAGAACGTATCCGCATAGAAACGGGTCACACCATAAGTATTTTCCAGAATATAGATCTTCTTTCCGAAAATGGCGTCCCCATACTTCTCATAGGTCTCCTCCGTCAGGGAGTTATACTCCTGCTGGCTGTGCCAGAAATAAATATTGTCAAAATGATTCCGGTAATAGGTTTCCACCGGATACATAAGCACTCCGTAAGCAGTCACCAGCCCCAGGCACAGCTTCATGCGTTTTTTCTCGCCCTCTGCCAGTTCCCCGCACATATAAGCCAGAAACAGCCATGCCGCCGTCATAGACACGTAGATCCAGCGGACCTCCACACGGATGGTAACGCTGGAGCAGGCGATACAGGCTCCCACAAAGATCACAAACAGGGCGGACACCTTCAACCGCTCTGCCCGTCTCTCTTTTTTGCGGACCAGCAGACACACAAAAGCGCCGATCAGGACAAATAGTACTGCATCAGCAGCCAGAACCAGCTTCTGCACCCACGCAGCACTCTCTTCCCAGCTTAATGCGGTCAGATAGGAGGGTCCTGCATTGATACCAAACAGGAAAAACACCTGACTGATGGCAAATTTGACCGCCTGTTTCAGATGAAATGTCTCTTCTACCGTAGTTCCTCCGGTTCCCGCCGGTGATAAGGTTCCGATAAAGATCAGGCGGATCACCTGCACCAGTACGCATAAAGCGATTGGCAGCAGCCACCGTTTCCAGTTTTTCTCACCCTTTAAAGCAAGCGCCACCAACAGCAGCGCCACCAGAACCATATACCGCTCATGTACAAAGCAGACACCGAAATACAGTCCATTGGCCAGCCAGAAAAAACGTTCCGGCTTTTCATTTTCCGTCAAATATCTGTATACACCATACAAAACGCCGATGGCAAACCACAGTGCCAGCGTTTCCATCAGGCCACAGGCCTGGGCGATCTGATAATAGGCCATCCGGGAAAGCAGATAGAAAAATCCGCATAAAAATCCCAGGATCCGGTTCCTGGACAGGCGCATGCCAAAACGGTACACGGTATAGCTGATCAGACCGTTGATGATGATATTACAAGGAACGAACCAATTCAATTTGATCCCGATCAGCGCCATCTGCAGATAAGCCGCCAGATAGAACACGAACCGGCACCGGGTCCCTCCCACCGGGAATACGAACTCACGGAAGGTCTGCTCGCCGTAGCAGGACCACATATACAGATCGTCCATAAACAGACCCTTGATCTTAATACCCCGGTTGATAAAGAAGGCAGATGCCATCAGAAGAAGGAACACGATCACTTCGCTTTTCCAGTCAAGCTCAGACAGCCGCCATTGTTTCCGTTTCTTTTCCATAAATCAGGCTCCCTCGTAGTCTTTATAGGCTTTCCGGTAGAAATGCATCAGCAGATCCACCACCGGTTTTGACCAGAATTTCTCATAGATCATCCGTTCTTCCTTCTCCCGGCTGTGATCCCGGATGCAGGCTCCTGTGGTAGCGTCCTCATGTACCCGGTAGTACAGAAGAGGCTTCTCCACACAGATAAATCTTCCCGGCCATTTGGCCAGATCGATCATGCAGTCCCAGTCCAGGGCAAAATGAAGCTCGGAATGGAAAATAGGATCCGGCAGATAATTCTTCCGGTAGGCGCAGGACGGGCACATCACCGGATTGCCCAGCTTTAACACGCCCTTCTTGATGCTCTCTTTATCCGAATAACGGTGAAGCTTCAAAGGCAGGCGAAGAAGCTTCTTCACCATCTCCTTGCTTCCCCAATGGTATAATCTTCCATTTTTCACGGTGACCGCATCGGTCATGAACACGGTCATATCCGGCCATTTGTCGAACTGTTTCATCAATTCTTCGGTATAATGGCGGTTGTACATATCATCCTGATGGGCAACGGTCACAAACTCGCCGCTGGCCTTGGAAATGGCGAAATTCCAGTCCTCCTGGATATCGCTTCTGCCCTCCCGCACGTACAGCGGGATCTGGTATTTTTCCATCAGCTTCGTCAGATATGGACTTGGTGTAGATGTGGTACAGATGATCTCAGACGGTACCGTCTGCGCCTTTAAGGACTTGATGCAGCTCTCCAGATATGGAGATTCCTGGTAGGCGCTGATCACAAAGGTATGAAACATCATGTTAATTTTCCTCCTGGAAAAAATGCGTTTCCAGCATCAGGCATAACGCATGGTAGATTGGCAGATGAAGCTCCTGGATCTTGAAGGTCTCACTCTCCGGAACGATCAGGGTCTCATCAGAAATGTGTTTTAATTTTCCTCCATCACGGCCCGTTAAGCCGATCACCTTCATGCCTTTGGCCTTCGCTGTCACACAGGCATAGTAGATATTGGCAGAATTACCGGAGGTAGAGATCGCCAAAAGCACATCCCCCTCATTTCCATAGCCATAAACCTGCTGGGCGAAGATCAGCTGGCCGTCCACATCATTTAAAAATGCCGTGGAAAGCCCCGGATGGCCGCACAGGGCAATGGCCGGAAGAGCGCCCTGCAATTTCTCAGACAGCTCCTCTCCTGCCTCTAAATCCACCTTCCAGAAGGTCTCTGCCATCTCCCTTGACATGGTGCGTTTCTTCCGAAAGCCCTTCATCAGTTCCCCTGCGATATGCTCGGAATCCGCCGCGCTGCCGCCATTTCCGGCGATCAGAAGCTTGTGGCCGGATTCATAGGCTTCTTTTAAAATCTCATATGCGTGTCCGATCTGCTCCTTCATAGGTGCCAGACACGGATAACGCTCGATCAGTTCATCTAAGTATTCCTGTTCTGTCATATTATTTGTCTCCATATGGCCGTGAAATTCAAACAGATGATGCTGTTTTTCCTTCTCTGGCTCTGATATATCTTGCTGCGTCCATAAGAGTTTCCGCGTAAAAATCATATAAGGGTTTCTCCCCCTTTTCTTTTATTTCCCGGTTTATGTCCGCTCCATACCCGGTTCCCACTAAAATCCCGGGAACCCCATAATTCACTCCCGCTTCCACATCCAAAAGCTTATCTCCGATCATGTAGGAATGGGCCTTATCAATCCGGAACCGTTCTTCTGCCTGCAAAAACATCCCGGTTCCCGGCTTTCTGCACTGGCAGACCTTTTTATAAATACCGATCCCGTGGACCGGATGATGGGGGCAGTAATAAAATGCATCGATCTCTGCCCCATACTTTTTCAATTCTTCATTCATATAGGCGTGTAAATGTTCCACGTCTGCGCAGGTGTAATAACCTCTGGCCACGCCAGCCTGGTTGGTCACCACCACCAGCTTAAAACCATCTTCTTTTAATAGCCTTAAAGCCTCTGGAACACCTGGAAGGAGCTTTAGATCTTCCGTCCGGTGCAGATAATTGACTTCCTCATTAATGGTACCATCACGGTCTAAAAATACAACTTTTTCCATCTGTTACACCTGAAAATGATATTCGCCATTCGGCATATGGACCTTAATATCCTCATAATTCCAACGGTTTTCATCGGCGATCCAGGACTGGGCGCCGCGAAGCTCGAAATTCCAGTCTGTCAGCTGGCCTCCCAGTTCTTCCATCCTGGCTGCTACCTTGTGTTTGACGTTGTACGGGCAGTACATCAGCAGATATCCACCGCCGCCGGCACCAAGCAGCTTGCCGCCTAAAGCGCCTGCCCGGATAGCCTCGTCATAAAGAGCGTCGATCTGCGGATTGGTGATCTTGCTGCTCATCTTCTTTTTACTCTGCCAGCCGTAATCCAACAATTTGCCAAAGCTGTGGAGATTGCCCTTTAACAGCTCATCCTTCATGGCATAGGCCAGAGCCTTCACCTCGCACATCGCCTCAAATGGCTCTTTCTTGGTGTAGTTGCTGACCTGGTCCTTGATGATATTAGCCGAAACATGGATATTGCCGGTATAGCATAACAACAGGTTATACTGTAACTCATGAATGATATCCTTCTTGATCCGCAGCGGGTTTACCACCACGTTATTACGTCCATGGAATTCAATAAAATTGAATCCGCCGAAGGCCGCCGCATATTGATCCTGATAGCCGCCATCGATCTTTAAATCCACACGTTCTACCTGATAAGCCAGATCCGCCAGGGCATAGGCATCCATCTCCACGCCTTTCCAACGGGCCATGGCGCAAAGCAGGGACACCATCACTGTAGAAGAGGTTCCCAGACCGGAGCCTGGAGGCGCGTCACACTGCAAATACACCTCGCAGCCCTGTTTGATGTCCATGGCTTTCAATGCCGCCGTTACCAGGTCTAATTTGCCATCGTACACATAGTTTTCTTTGGTGTTGTATTTGACTGTCATATCAAAATCCAGCGAATGGACGATGATCTGGTCATCCTCTCTTGGTACGATAGAACAATATGCGTATTTATTGATGGTGCTTCCGATGATCGCACCGCCCTGTTCCTCGCAGAATGGCGCCACATCCGTTCCGCCGCCTCCAAAGCTGACTCTTAAAGGGGCTCTTCCTCTGATTACCATGCGATCACTCCTTCCTCCACATCTTTCTGGAACCGGAAATAGTCCTCCGGCACGCCGATATCGATGAAATATCCGTCATTGACGAAACCGCCAAGACACTTTCCTTCCTTCATCCACTTGGGGATCATCTCATTTTCCAGGGAAACTTTGCCTGTAGGAATGTCCTGGATCAGATCCTTAGACAGCAGGTAAATGCCGCCGTTGATGGTTCCCGGACGTTTCTCGGCACTCTTCTCGTTAAATCCGGTGAGAATTCCGTCTGTCAGTGTAGCCTCACCATAACGGGTGATATCCGGCACTTCCCGCAGCACCAGCGCCATATCCAGCTGTTTCTCTTCACACAGCTTCGGGAAACGGCTGTAATCGATCCGGTAAAAGGTATCGGCATTTAACACGAATACCTGCTCTCCGGTCATAAAACGGGCTGCGTTCTTGATCGCTCCCGCTGTGCCAAGCAGCTCTTCCTCATAAGCGTAAGAAGCAGTGATTCCAAATCTGCTTCCATCGCCAAAATATTCTTCCACCATAGAGCCTTTGTAGCCTACGGCGAAAATAATCTCATCGATCCCCTGTTTTTTCAGTTCCTGGATCACATATTCCATAAATGGCTTATCCTGGATCAGTGCCATAGGCTTCGGACGATCGCTTACTACGCTCCGAAGTCTGGTTCCTAATCCACCAGCCAGTAAAATTGCCTGCATATGGTTACCTCAAATTTTCAAATTTCAGACTTTAACATCCATGATCTTGTTCTTGCTGTCAATGCAGCAGATACACAGACCTGCTTCACAATGAACCCAGTTTATAATACCATCATTTCTTCGTTTTTACCAGACATATACCGTCAAATCCCGCAAAGAAATAGGCGTAATAAGAAAAAACATTGAATCCGTACCCTTCAGATGGTATGATAAGAGCGATAGAATACGCAATTTGATACGAAAGGACATTCCATTATTTATGAAACGTTACGTGAGCCTGGAAGATATTTCCGATGGCCATTTGTATACCTCTGAGGATCTGGTGAAAGCCGGATGTGGAGACTGCAAAGGCTGTTCGGACTGCTGCAAAAGCATGGCTGATACGATTATTTTAGACCCGCTGGACGCATTCCGGCTGACCACGGGCCTTTCCTGCACTTTCGAGGCGCTGCTGACGGACCGTCTGGAACTAGGCGTGGTGGACGGGATCATTCTGCCCCATATGAAGATGTCCGGTGCCCCGGCCTGCTGCTCCTTTTTAAATGAAG
>CAKRWX010000095.1 GCA_934418055.1 uncultured Lachnospiraceae bacterium | reverse complement strand
GCCTTGTCTTCAATAATTCCATGCTCATCAAACATATTGGCGATTACCACATTTTCATCACCTTTGATGCAGCCAAATCCACCCGTGGAACAGATTCCCGCGCTCCGGTTCTGTGGAACAAGAACCTTGGCTCCTGCATCCGTCACCACTCTTGTATCCGTCGGTTTACTGATAATGGTTGCCAGCACCGTTGCTGCACACCGGCTATAATCCTGGATCGCTTTTCCCTGTCCCATATCCATGAAAATATAGGTTCCCAGACGCAGCTCCGTGATTCCTTCCATAAATGCATGGTTCATGATACTTGGAGTTGCACCGATACTGACAATATCGATATCCACACCACATTTCCGGATCAGGTCTGCCGCCCTTAAAGTTCTCTTATAACTCTCTTCTGCTAAAATCTTTGCAGTTTCACGATCCTGGGCCTTATAGGTGTGACCTTCGTGGGAGAAAATACCCTTTAACACCACATGTTTTTTCGTCTTGATATATTCCACAAGATCAATCAGCTGCTCATCGGTGATCACGCCTGTACGGTTTTCTCCAACTTCCAGTTCAATCAAAACTTCATATGGTCTGGCGCTGTTTTCAAATACCTGCTCGATCTGGTCAATCTGGAAACGGCTGTCAACACCGCTCCGAATCGTGATTTTTTCATGCAGTTTTAAAAGCCGTTCATATTTGGTAATTCCAACGATCTCATTGGCAATCAAAATATCCGTGATTCCCTGCTCTGCCATCACTTCCGCTTCACCAATTTTTGCTACTGCAATTCCACAGGCTCCTGCTTCTACCTGCTTTTTCGCAAAATAAGGCATTTTATGGGTTTTTGTATGAGGTCTGAGCTTTACGCCCAATTTATCCGCATACGCCTGCATATCCTTGATATTTTTTTCTGCTTTGTCCAGATCAATCAGTAAAGATGGAGTATCAATTTCTTCATATGGTGTCATAATCTTCCTCCTCATCCATTTTACAAATAATTATCTCTTACGTTTGCTACGGTCAGTGCAGATAATGCACAGACCTGCGAAATAGTTATGCATAGTTCATCGCAGTTGCAATCATTAACAGAACGCTTCCGATCACGACCCAGATTACAAATAACTTGATGGCATATTGAAACCATTTTCCAAATGGGATTCCTAAAGCACCGACAAATCCCATGGTTGCTGCTGCATGTGGCAGAATAAAGTTACAGAAACCATCACCAAAGTTAAATGCCAACACTGCTGTCTGACGGGTCATACCAACCAGATCTGCTACCGGAACGAAAATTGGCATAGTCGTTGCAGCCTGACCAGAACCAGATGTAATAAACAGGTTAATGATCACGTGAGCATAAAACATCAGTGGTGCCTGGATCATTTTCGGTACATGGATCAGAACTCCTGCAAGGAAGTTTACGATGGTATCCAGAATCTGTCCCTGGGTCAGAATGACGGAAATCACATACGCAAAACCGATCATCATGGCAGTTCCGCACATGCTCTTTACGCCCTTCATGAATTCTTTACAAATCTCATTTGGACTCATACGATAGCTGATACCAACCAGAAGACCCATATACATGAAAATCGTTGCAACCATCTGGTTGGACAAATCGCCTTTGATTCCTCTGTAAATCATATATGCCAGACCTGCCGCAGTAATAATTCCCGGAAGCACGTGCTTCTTCTCTAACTTTGGTGCTTTTGCCGGATCAAATGTCATAACTCCAGACATATCCGCACCATACATATAGCTTGCTGTTGGATTTGCTTTTACTTTATATGCATATCGAATAATATATGCAACTGTCACAATATAGAACGGAATCATACAGATTAAACGATACCCCATTCCTGAAAATGTAGCCAGTTCTGCTACTTCCTGTGCGGTACCAGTATTAGAAATATTCATAGCACCACAAGAAAATCCCACTGCTCCGCCTAACAAGATCATGGAAACACCAACAATAGCATCCATTCCCATAGAAGACGCAATCAAAAGCCCCAAAGGTGCCAACGGAATAAATACATTTAAGTTAATTGGAACACATAAAATGCAGAATGCCGCAGATACGATACTGATGACCACCCATTCTCTTCCGGCGGCTTTTTTACTTATGGTCGCTGCAAGTCCCTGGAATAAACCAGTGGATAACACCAGTCCAAGACCACCACCAGAACATAACAATACCCAGATAATACTTTTTGCGTTGTCCAGTCCTTTAAACACATAGCTTAATACCAGAAGCGGATTCACCGGAGTTGATTCCACATAATGGAAACTATCTGGATCTACTACGGTCTGACCTGCTTCATTGACTGTTCTGGTATACTCTCCTGCAGGAATAATGTACGTCAGAACCGCCGCCAATAACATGACAATAACAATGATTACCAACGAATCCGGAATTTCTTTTTTCTTCTTCATAACTGCCTGTTTTTCCATTGTAAACCTCCTATACATGTTTCCCCTGCTATTTTACACGATAATCTTTCAGAAATTCTTCATTGATATCCAACCCTGCGCCGGTTTTCTCTCCCGGTGAAACCGTACCGTCTTCTGGATGGAAATGAAGCGGCGACTGGAACGAATCATAAATCTTCGCATCATACTGAGGCGGATAAAACTCAGCCATAACCACTCCTGGTACCGCACAGTCCAGATGTACGTGTACCTGCTGCTGTCCGTGAGGACTTAAAATCACATTGTGGGCCTGGGCATAGGATGCGATCTTCAGATACTGGGTAATTCCGCCCATGCTGCACGCATCTGGATTTAAAATATCTGGTTTGGACTGATCGATCAGATCCCGAAAACCATATATGGTATATTCATTTTCACCAGTGGCCAATGGAATCCTGCTTTTTTCATGGAATTGGCGCATTCCCTCATAATCGTCTGGCATAACCGGTTCTTCAAACCAATATGGATGGTATTCCTCAATCATCCGTGAAAATTCTAAGGCCTCATAGCTGCAGTAGGCACAGTTGGCATCCACCATAAGACGAACATCATCACCTATCACACGGCGGACTGCCTTCACCCGCTCTGCATCCTCTTTCATACTAAGAACGCCTACTTTCATTTTCACATTTCGGACACCCCAGCTGACGTATTCTTCCATTTCCTTCTGTAATTCCAGAATTCCCTTTCCTTCTGCATAGTATCCGCCGGCGATATAGCATGGAACGGAATCCCGATAGCCTCCAAGCAGCTGATATAACGGCATATTCGCTGCTTTGCTTCGGATATCCCACAACGCAATATCCAATGCAGAAATGCTTCTTGTAGAAATACTTCTTCTTCCAAGGAACTTTGGAACCCACATTTTCTCCCAAAGCCGCTCTACATTGAAAGGGTCTTCTCCGATCAAAAATGGCTTCAGATAATCTACATAATCCACATTGTAGCTGGTTCCGTAACCGGTGATTCCCTCATCGGTTTCAATGACTGCCAGGTTCAGTTCATTATGGGTAAAAATATGCTTTCCATTCTGAATCGGCTTGTCCTTTGGCCAACGGTAGCTTTTGCTGGTTACATTTGTAATCTTCATACCTTCTCCTCCTTTCATTTTTTCTTTGATGCTATCATCTTACGTTGTTTCATCTCATTTTGTCCAATTTATAATTTGTGCTGTTTCTATAAAATTTTGTTTATGGGTATTTACATTGATCTGCTTATTTTTTAAACTGTAAATGATAAAAAATGATTTGATAGGAGGGAAATGATGGATTCTCTGGAATACATTTTAGCCGTTGCAGAAGAAAAAAATATGACAAAAGCAGCTGCCAAACTGTTTATTACACAACCTGCCTTAAGCATCAGTATTAACCGTCTGGAAAAACAGCTGGGCTTTAAAATTTTTAACCGTACCGCTTCCCCCATCGAATTAACCAACGAAGGTGCCTTATATATCCAGGAAATCCGCCGGATCCGTCAGGAGGAAGAAAAACTTATTCTACATCTCCAGCACCTTCAGTCCCAGGGAGAAAATCATATTTCTCTGGGGCTTGGCATTAACCGCTGCCCTTTCTGGCTTCCGGTGCTGTTACCTTATTTAAAACAAAACAGACCTGAACTTGTCGTCCAGGTCTATGATACATTTGATGGAAAAATGGAAAAACTGATTGAAGCCAATGAAATTGATGCTGGAATTATGAGTTCGATTCCATTGTCTCAAAAACTTAGCTATATTCCGCTTGGAACCCAGCGGATCTTTCTGGCTGTGCCCAAAGATTCCCCTGTGTTAGACGGCATCGATACCACTGGCAATGATATTGATCACCCCTGCAGGATTGATCCCAAACGTCTAAACAACCAGGTATTTATTTATGGAAAATTAGCCTATGGACTTAGCCGTTTCACAAAACTGGTTCTTTCTAAATACCAGATCCATCCCAAAAGTGTGCTAAATCTTGGGAACAGTGAAGCGTCCTACTGGTGTGCCGGAGTCGGTCTCGGAATTGCGTTTTCTTCAGAAGAATATGCCACGAACATCATTTCTTCTAAGACATTTCCGCGCCCCGTTATCTGTTCCATTGAAAAAAATCTGTGGGAACGACCGGTGGTCCTGGCCTGTAAAAGCAGCCGGACAGAAGAACCTCTGATCCAGGATATTGCTTCGATTATCCATCAGTTGTTCTTCTGCCCTTCTGATCATTAGTGTTTCACATTCACATCCAGCTGCTGGAACGGAATCTCGATTCCAGCGGCGTCATACTCTAATTTCACCTGCTCGGTCAGATCCCATTTGACTTTCCAGTAGTCCCCGGTTGCCACCCAGCCTCTGGCACCGATGACTACGGCGCTGTCTGCCAGTTCGTCTACAAATACGGTGACCGGATGATCTTTTAAAATCAGCGGATGATTTACATAAAGTCTATCGATAATCTCTTTTGCTTTCTTCAGATCGGAACCATAGCCAATTCCCACCTTTAGCTCCAGACACCGCTTCTCCTGGGCCGTTACATTGACCAGGTTGGTGTTCGATAGACTTCCATTTGGAAATACCACCTGCTTGTTATCCAGCGTGGTCAGTGTGGTGTATACAAGGCCGATGGAACGGACGGTTCCTTCCTGTCCGCCACAGATGATGTAATCGCCTACCTTAAATGGACGGATCAACAGCAGCACAATACCACCTGCAAAGTTTGCCAGCATGCCCTGCAGCGACAAGCTCAATGCCAGGCCGACAGAACCAAGGATGGCCACGATGGACGCGGAACTGATGCCCAGTTTATCTGCCGCAATAAAGATCGCCAGACCACAGATGATCACGTACACCGCCGACTGTAAGAATTTGCGGATGGAGATCTCCATATCCACACGAATCAGGCTCCGCTCCAGCATTTTCCGCACCATTTTCGCAATCTGGAATCCGATGCATACGATCAGCGCCGCCACCAGCAGACGGTACCCCAGCTTTGTCAGACCAGGAATCCAGCTTTTGAGCGTTTCCAGAACTACATTGGGCTTTAACTGCTCTAAGTCCTGCTGCACCTCCTGGACCACCTCCAGCGTCTCCGCCACAGTGGTCTCTTCATTTAAGAAAAACATCTTTCGTTATCCTCCGATTTGTATACAAATTATTTCGTTTTTGCGGCTCTCGAAGCCCTTTTTGCCGTTGATTTCGCTGGCTTCTCTTTCACTGGCGTACAGCTGAAGATCTGCACGCCCAGTGGTGCCAGCGTGATCTCAATGGAATTCTCCCGTCCATCTGCCTCTTCCTTCTTAGACGTCTTGATCCGGGAATTGCCGATGCCGCTTCCGCCAAACTTCTTATCTTCACTGTTCAAAATCTCTTTATATTTTCCCGCAAATGGCACGCCCACCCGGAATTTCTCATGGGTCACAGGCGCAAAATTGCAGGTCACTAAAAGGGTCTCCTCCGGCCGGTCGGATTTTCTTAAAAATACCACGATATTATCCTTGCTACTGGTGCAGTTGATCCACTGGAATCCGTCTGGATGGAAATCCTTCTCGTAAAGAGCCGGGCTGTTGTAATACAGCTCATTCAACGCCTTCACATAAGCCTTGGTCTGGCTGTGTTTGTCATATTTTAACAGATCCCAAGGCAGACTCTCATTTTCGTTCCACTCGGACATCTGCCCGAAATCCTGTCCCATAAACATCAGTTTCTTGCCTGGATGGGTCATCATATAGCCGTAGGCCGCGCGGAGATTGGAATACTTCGCCTCCAGGGTCTCGCCCGGCATTTTGCCCGCCATGGAGCCTTTGCCGTGAACCACCTCATCATGGGAAAATACCAGCACAAAGTCCTCGCTGTATGCGTACAACATACTGAAAGTCAGCTCCCCATAATGATGGCACCGGAAATACGGATCATACTGCATATAACCCAGGAAATCATTCATCCAGCCCATATTCCATTTATAATCAAATCCCAGACTGCCCTCCTTGACATCTCCTGTCACCTGCGGCCATGCCGTTGATTCTTCCGCGATCAGCACTGCGCCCGGATGTTTCTTCTTGAAAATGGAGTTCAGATGCTTTAAGAATTCCACCGCCTCCAGGTTCTCATTGCCGCCATAAATATTCGGGATCCACTCCCCATCCTGTTTGCCGTAGTCCAGGTACAGCATGGAAGCCACCGCGTCCATACGGATGCCGTCCGCGTGGAATTTCTCCGCCCAGTAAAGGGCATTGGCAATCAGGAAATTGGACACCTGCGGGCGGCCATAATTATAGATCAATGTCCCCCAGTGCGGGTGTTCGCCCTGCCGCGGATCCGCATGCTCATACACATGGGTGCCGTCAAAGCAGGCAAGTCCCACCAGATCTTTCGGAAAATGAGCCGGAACCCAGTCTAAGATTACGCCGATGCCATGCTCATGCATGTAATCCATAAAATACTGGAAATCTTCTGGCGTTCCATAGCGGCTGGTCGGCGCGTAATACCCCGTCACCTGATAGCCCCAGGACGCGTCTAATGGGTGCTCCATCACTGGAAGCAGCTCCACATGGGTGTAACCCATTTCCCGCACATACTCTGCCAGGCGCACTGCCAGTTCCCGGTAATTGTAAAATTCGCTTCCCACCACCGGATTGCCATCCTCGTCCTCCGCCAGCGGCTTCCGGATCCAAGAACCCAGATGTACCTCATAAATGGACATGGGCCTGTCCTTACCCTGGGTCTTCTCCCGGTTCTCCATCCAGATCTTATCCGACCAGTCGTATCCATCAATATCCCACACGATGGAAGCGTTATTTGGCCGCATCTCCGTATACGTTCCATAAGGATCCGCCTTCAACATAGCGTCGCCACTGCGGGTCTTTACTTCATATTTATAAATGGTTCCTTTGCCCAGCCCCGGAATAAACAGCTCAAATACGCCAGAATCGCCTAACTTCTGCATCTGGTGGCGTCTGCCGTCCCACAGGTTAAAATCGCCCACCACGCTGACTCTCATGGCACACGGAGCCCAGACAGCAAATAAAACACCTTCCACTCCATCGATGGTCTTCACATGCGCGCCCAGCGTCTCATAAATATCATAGCAGACGCCAGCCGCGAATTCTTTCAGCTTTTCCTCCGGAATCTGCTGTCCGTAGGCATATGGATCCCGGATCTCCTGCACCATCTCATTGTCATAAGTAACCGTCAACGTGTATTCGATGATCTTTTTCTCCGGAATCAGCACTGCGAAGAATCCCGCCTCGTCTGCCAGTTCCATCTCATACTGCTTTCTGCCCCAGTTTACCTGAATTTTTTCTGCTGTAGGGATAAATACCTGCACCAGTACTCCCTGTTCCGTCTCATGAGCACCTAGAAGACGATGCGGATCAGAAGCCTCCGAGTACACCAGTTCTTCAATTCCCGCCCAGTCCATCATGTCATATAATGTTTTTTCCATCGAGATCCCCCCTCGTTCCCAAATTTTCTTATATAATAGTATACCTTGTCTGCCGTTTCCGGTCAATAAGGTTGATTTGTCAGATTATTGTACTTTTTGACGATTTTTAAGAAACATAGCAAGCATCAGGTCCACAACCCGTCCATAACTCTGCACGCCGTCCTTCTGGTCATTGATTTTCAAATAAGTGTCATTGACCTGATTGGACACCTCCGCCACTTTTCCCTCATACTGATCCCAGTAATCATTATTTTCCTGAAGATCCTTTACCGCCTGGTCGCACAACTGGCTGTGCAACTCATAAAAGCTCTCTACATCCGCCTTTGCCAGGGCATTTCCCGCATGAACCCACGCCATCAGATACCCACTGTACCGGAAATACGCATCATCTGACTCCGTACATGCCAGAATTCCAATAAAATTCGCCTCATCCTCCCGCATAAACCCCCGCAGATGGGACAGTTCATGAC
>CAKRWX010000094.1 GCA_934418055.1 uncultured Lachnospiraceae bacterium | reverse complement strand
TCCTGGTACTGAATGGACTGGCAGTTCTGGTGGGTGGACTTGTCAGTGAGTTTATTCCTGAATGGCTGATCAAAACCGTTGCGGCATTGGCATTTCTTTATTTCGCTGCATCAACGATTTCTGGTGATAACGATGAGGAAGAAGAGGGCGGCAAATCCAAGATCCAGTTCGCTCCGCTGGCAGTGTTCTGTACTTTTTTCGTAGCAGAGCTTGGTGACAAGACACAGCTTACTGCCATCACCTTTGGCGCCAATGAAGGCATGGGCGCGGCATTTGTGGTATGGATCGGATGTTCTCTGGGACTTTTTACGGCGGATATTCTTGGAATGTTAGTGGGATATTTCTTAAAGAGTAAGACACCGGAAGGACTGCTGGAAACACTTGCGTTTGTGATCTTCTCTATTTTTGGTGTGTATACCCTTTATCAGGGACTGAATCTGATCAGAGCGGATGTCTTCCAGATCCCAGTATGGCCGGTATTGATTGCAGTGACAGTTGTTTTTGCTGGTTTGTGCGTCGGTCTTTTTATCAAAAGAGAGAAAAAAGCAAATTAATTGGATAGAGATTGGGAGAAAAGAACTCCTGTGATAGTTCGATGGGCTATTGCAGGAGTTTTTTATTTTATAGAAAATTGCATCCTATGAAACCTAATAAATATGTAAGAAAATGGTAAGTCCATTATTCTTGTCAGACAGGAATGGTTTTATCTATAATAAAGATAGATAAAATGATTCGAAATAGCATGATTCTTGGAAAGGGGGATGAATGGATGAGACAAAAGAAACGGATCTGGTGGACCTTTCAGTTATGGGAAGCGGACGCGTTCCAGCAGTATCTGGAGGAAATGGCGCAGCAGGGCTGGTTTCTGGAGAGTGTTGGCGGTTCGGTTATGAAATTTTATCAGGCGCAGCCGGAGAAAAGAAGATATGTGGCACTTTTAGTTCCGGAAAGTTCATCCCTTACTGGTACAGATATAGCGAAAGCAGAACAATTTCGCGAACAGTGCCAGGAAGCTGGCTGGAATTTTCAATGCAGCGGAACTTTCTGGCAGATCTTTTATACAACCGATGAAGCGGCGGAACGGACCGGCGATATGAGCGAAGAGAAGCAGTTTCAGATACAGAAGGCTCTTTCCTGGAACTGGTCGGTAAAAATTCTCTATCCAATCCTGTTTGCAGTCAGTTTCTGGGCGGTATACACAAGTCTGCAGAATCCAGGAAAATTATTTGCGGATCCTGTGCAGCTGATCCTCAATCCATTGCTGTTGGGAGTAAGCATTTCCTGGATGGTGTCTTATGTGCGGTTATTTCGATGGAGCCGCGGAAATGAAATGGCTTTCAAGAAAGGAAAATCATTTCCTAAAATAAATCTGCGGCGGAAAGTAAAGTTAAAAGAGTATGTGGTGATATTGAATGGGATCTTAATACTGGCAATCTTTATATTGGCATTTTCCTCTTCTACAAAAGTGTTGTTGGGTAATATGCTTTCCGCTGTTTTTCTTGTAGGTATTTCACTATTTGCAAGAAATTGGATCCAGAATCATAGCAGTGGAAATAGCGGGGATGACTGGTTGTCTTATCTGGTTGCAGTCGCTGTTCTTGCGATGATCATTGTTCCTTTGCGTAATGCCATAACGGCTCATTTTCAGGAAGAAGAAACGGATAGTGGGAAAAAGCAGACCATATTTGCAAGCTGTCAGACCAGTGATTTCCAGATGAGCGGTTCAGGAAAATCAGTAGACGTTACCATATACACCAGTCCGATCCCATGGATCATTCAGAAAACCAGCAAATGCTATCCCAAAGATCTGACAAAATACTGGAATCAGGTGGAGCAGGAACTTCCAGCAGAACTGACCGAGCTTCCCGACGGGATCGAAGTGTCCTGGTACCGGTATCTGATCAATGACGATGATCCGGCGGTCGATGAGGTGATATTGAAGGATAGAGGACGGCTGGTGGTGTTGGATTATGGCGGCGGTACGGATCTGGAGGGAGTGGAAGAGGCGGTTGAGGCGTTTCGGGGAGGTGCGATATGCGTAAAATGAAGGAATTACTTTTTTCTGAAAAGGGAATGAAAATTGTTAATACATTGTTTTTTCTCGCTGCAATTTTTTATAAAAGTGGGTTGCTGTTTGTTGCCTATTTTGCATGGATAGTATACCTTTTCTTTTGCATCAAGCAGGCCGATTCAAAAGGAAGTAAAATTGTGTATTCTGCGTTTATAGGAATTGCGGCGGCACTGATTTGTGTGAATTTATATTTTTTGATTCATGGTTAAACAATCAGAAATTGGATAGCTAGGAAAGGAAACGTATGAGGGAGGGGTTACATGAAAGAGAGTCTCTGGAAACAGACATATGAGAATATCCTGATCGGAATGGGCTTTGTGGGAATCACATTAAATTTCCTATTTTTAAATCAGATTCTCCCATTCATCGGAGTCCTTTTGGTATTTACCGGGTTTCGGAAGTTGAGGCGAGAAAATCAGTGGTTTCGGATTGGTTATGCCGGTGCGGGGCTAAAGGTCGTGATTACGATCGTGTCTATCGTACTTGGGGCAGTGCTGGGACATGAAGAAATCTATGCATCTTACGTCTGGAAAGTGATCGCATTCTGTGGCGGAATTCTGCCGATCGTTCTTGTGGTTTGTTTCTATTTTGGAATGCGGGCGGAATTAGAAAAGCGGGATGTGAACATCAATCATGAGGTTTTGCTTCATATTTTGATCTGGTATGTGGTCGTGGCGGCGCTTGCTGCATGGAATTATCAGGGACTGATATTGGCTTTGATCATCCTTGTTGCTTATATTGGAATCCTGGTGGAATTAAAGCACATCGCGGAGAAACTGGAAGAAGCCGGATATATTCTGGAGGAACAAACGGTGCGGATCTCTAATGGAAAATGTGTGGGATGTGCAGTGATTTTTACGATTGCAGGGCTTTTCAGTGCTTATCTTTTCTTGGATTCCTACCATATGGAGTGGACAGCCGTAAAAGAGTCACAGAATCCGGCCAGTGAAGAAATCAAAAACCATCTGCTGTCCCTGGGATTACCGGAAGATATCCTGGATGACCTGACGGAAGAAGATCTGTTGGATTGTAAAAATGCTAGACAGGTGTTAGTAGAGCGGGATGATTATCCGATGAATGATGGGGTAGATATCATCAGCGGAACAGAAGGTTATACCCAGTATTCTAAGGAATACCCGCAGAAAGAACTGAAATTGAGCGGAGCAGCGGTAGAACTGGAACAGGAAGGCCAGTGGAAGGTGATCCATCATTTCTTATGGAATGAAGACACAGGTTTCCATGGAACCGAGAGCTTACAGATCTATCAGGTATATAGTGGGCAGAACAGTGGCTGGATCGTAAAAGAAGGATTTACCGGACAGGTTCTCTACGATAAGAATGGGACATCTTACGCGGCAGATTACGCTGTCTTACAGAATGAAACCTACAACACCAGAGATGGTTTTCCATTTTATGATGTGATGGAGAATAGCAGCGTTTTTGCAGAATTTTCCATGCCGCGGCGCGGAGAACACTGCCGTGGATACGTGGCTTATGAAATCAGGGAAAAAGAGAGCGACTGGTGGATTGATTCCTGGTTAAACTATACTCATCAGAATACCCTTGTGCAATATCCAGTCCGGTCCGCGGCCCAGAGCAGAAAACAGGGCGGAGTGATGAATGGTCGGGTGTTTACTACCGTGCAGAATGCATTGCAGGTACTTCCGGATGAAGGGGAATGATGGTACTTTGTTGAATGTATCAGAAGCTTGACTTGGGTGTGAGGCGATCGTACTGTATCATTTTTTCTTCTGTACGAAGATTTATTTTCTCTTTTTTGAGAAGTGTATAAATGGCTTGTCCTTTTGTATAATCCTTTTCTTCTTTTTGAAAAAAGGAACGGCAGAAAAAAATGGCCGGGTTCTTTCTGGCGATCAAGAAATATGTAAATATCCGTGTTTTCATAAGGCGTGGAGAGAAGATATTCTGCTTCAATTAGAGAAAATGTCTGCAATTTTTGATTGTATCGAAAGATCAGTTTGTTACTGTCAAGAAAATTTTCAATTTGAATAAATGGTTCGATCTCCGTTGGATCAAAAAGGATATTTAATTCAACAGATTTTCCTTTTCGTCCGATGATGATATGATATTGAAAGTCAAGTAGATGTTCAAATGCTTTTGCACATGATTGAAGATGATCCATAAAAATCTCCTATAAGAAAACCGCCCTGCTTATGCAGGACGGTAATGGCATTTTCTTTCGGCTAATGCCTACTCCGGTTTGAGGTTTCGCTGCCCAACCCCTCTCGAAAGCTCTGCATAACAAGGCTTTCCGGTACGCTGTTATGCTTCAGCGCTTGGATAGACACACGCCGTTGTCTATCTTGTACGATTATTATATGGAATGACGAAAAATATGTCAAGGAAAATCATGTTTGTTTAAAAACTGTCTTAGAGCGTCCCATAAGGCGCAATCCCAATCACATATTCAACCCCAATAGCCACCAGCACTACCAGCGCCGAAATAATAAACCCATGAAGCATCGGTTTTGCGCCGGAGCGGCATAAGGATTTGAAGTTGGTATTCAGACCAATGGCTGCCAGAGCTGCAACCATCAGAAATTTGCTGATGCTTTTTAGACCAGAAACCAGTCCGGCTGGTAAAAGTCCCAGGCTGGTCAGCATGGACATGGCGAGAAATCCGAGGATGAACCATGGGAAAATGGAGCGGATGCGGACTTTGACGCCATCAGCCTGGGACTTCTGTTTCTTTTTCAGGTGCAGATTGATGGCTGCAAATGACAACACCGCAGGAATAATCGCCAAAGTTCTGGTCAGCTTGACCATGGTTGCGAAATCTCCGGCTGCTTCGCTGAAGGCGTAACCAGTTGCCACAACGCTGGAGGTATCATTGACTGCAGTTCCGGCCCACAGACCGAATGCGGCGTCGGAAAGTCCCAGCCACCGGCCAAGCAGTGGAAACACCACGATCATAACCGTATCAAAAAGAAAAGTAGCGGACATTCCATAGGCGATATCCATATCGTCAGCTTCGATCACCGGCGCAATGGCAGCAATGGCGGATCCGCCGCAGATGCCGGTTCCTGCATTGATCAGGCTGCTGGTCTTCCAGTTTAAGCCCAAGGCTTTGCCGATCAGCGCGCCAAGTCCAAAGCAGGTTGCCAGGGTGAAGACCATGACGGTCAGGGAAAATCTGCCAACGGTCAGTACCGTGCGGATATTTAAACTGGCTCCCAGAAGGATGATGGCGAATTTCAGGATCTTTTTGGAAGTAAACTTAATTCCAGGTGCAGTGGTCGGAGTTGGTTTCCAAAATGCATTGACAGCCATGCCGATAAACAGGGCGATGACAGACGCGCCGATCAGATGCAGTCCGGCGTTGTTTTCTAAGGTTTCTGCTAATTTTGCAATGACAGCGATTCCAAGCGCCAGAACAGCTCCTGGGAGTAAAGCAGAGATTTTTTTCATCATTTGTCTTAAGTTCCTTTCGTTTTACATTTCTGCTTTATTTTATACCGGATTCATGATAAGATAAACGCATAATAAGTTATGAATCAATTCTGATTTGTTATCAATGGAGGAACAACATGGAACAGCGCCTGGAATCATTTCTGACACTCTGCGATACCATGCATTATGGACGGGCCGCAGAAAAGTTACATTTATCCCAGCCTGCGGTCAGCAAACATATCCAGTCCTTAGAGAATCAATATGGGGTTTCTTTTTTTACTTATGCCAACCGACGGTTACAGAAAACCAGGGAAGGCGAAATTTTGCAGCAGTACGTGCAGACACTTCGGTATAACGAAGAAAAGCTAATGGAAAAGCTGTGCCAGCAGCCCACCAGACTACTTCGCATCGGCGCGACAAAATCCATCGGTGAATATGTGCTGCTGCCAAATATCAAGCGCTTTTTATCATTTCCGGAAAATGAGATCGAGTTTCTGGTCGATAATACGGAGCGCCTGCTGGAACGGCTGGACCGCAGTGAGTTGGATTTCGTGGTTCTGGAAGGTATTTTCCATAAGCAGCACTATGACTGGACCCTGTTTCGCAAGGAGCCATATATTGGCATATGTGCAAAAGATCATCCATTCGCGGGACGGGAAGTAAGCGTGGAGGAATTATTTGCGGAACGTATCATTTTACGGGAAAAGGGATCCGGTACAAGAAACATATTTGAGCGGGAATTGGAAAATATTGGATTCACCACAGATGCATTTCGGAAACAGATCTGCATCAGCTCCTTTGAACTGATCAAATCCCTGGTCAGTGACGATTATGGGATCAGTTTCCTATATCAGGCGGTGATCAAAGATAACGAAAATCTGGCGCAGTTTAGCTGTCCGCCATTGACGGGAGTTCATGAGTTTAATGCGGTATTTCTGAAAGGGACAGATGCTGGGGATATGGTGAAAAAATTTATGGCGTCATGCTAGGAAGGAAAACGAATGCGTTACTTAAAACCACATTTTTACGATAAATTTATCTGCACAGCGGGAAAATGCCCGGACACCTGCTGCGCCGGATGGCAGATCATGATCGATGAAGCATCGCTGGATCGCTATGGGAAGGAAACGGGCGAGTTTGGAACACGGCTGCGCAATTCCATTGACTGGGAAGAGGAGTGTTTTTACCAGAATGACCGGCGATGTGCGTTTTTAAATGAGGAAAATCTGTGCGATCTTTACAAGGCACTGGGGCCGGATGCCCTCTGTGGCACGTGCCGGATGTATCCGAGACATACGGAAGAATATGAGGGACTGAGAGAATTGTCCCTTTCTCTGTCCTGTCCAGAAGCGGCAAAAATGATTCTTTCCTGCAAGGAACCAGTTCATTTTGTGGAAGAAGAGGACGATGCGGAAGATGATTTTGAAGACTTTGATTTTATGATGTTTTCCCAGCTGGAAGATACCAGGGATGTTCTGTTTTCCATTTTACAGGACCGGTCACTTCCGCTGACACTGCGCATGGCGGCAACGGAACAGCTTGCGGAGCGCTATCAGATCTGTATGGAAGAGCAGCGGGAGTATGAGATTGATGGTCTTCTGCGGGAATGTGAACGCCATCACAAAGAGCATACGCTGCAGGAATTTGTATCAGAGAGCCTTTCTGCAAAAGGCGTGGATGCGGCGTCCCTTCATCAATGGGAGCGCCAGAAAGAGGAACTGCAGGTTCTCCGCGGCCTGGAACGCTTGCGCCCGGAATGGGATCAGGTGCTTGATGGAGCGGAAAAATGGCTTTATGGGGGCGGAGAAGAACACTACCAGCATATCTGTGAAGAATTTCACAAAGTGTATGGAAGTCTCAGCAGCCACAAAGAAGAATGGGAGAACCTGGGTGAACAGCTTTTGATGTTTTTCGTGTATACCTATTTCTGCGGCGCTGTTTACGACGATATGGTCTGTTCCAAAATGGAATTAGCGCTATTTTCTGTCCGCTGGATCCAGGAGTTTCTGATGGTCCGGTGGCTGGAGAACGGAAAAATTTTGTCCATGCAGGATGTGGAGGAGATTTCCTGGAGATATGCCAGAGAAGTGGAACATTCTGATGACAATTTAAATGCGCTGGAAGACTGGCTGTTTGAACATTATGCGCCGGAAGGGTGTGTACTGGAGGAAGAGTAAAAATGAAGAGAGGGCGTATACGGGAAAATATTTATAGAATAGCGTTGATTTTGGTGACTGGAATGTGCGTCGGTTGTGGAAAAAATAAAGCAGCTGTCAGTGATTCAGGAACGGAAATAGTGACAAGCGCAGACAGTGAAACTGATCAAAGTGAAGAACAACCGAGCAGTACAGAAGCTGAAAATCGTGATGAGAAATGGAATGATGCTTTAGAAATCGATTTCACGTATGATTATTCAGAAGAGATTAAAACAGATATTGATTATATGGTATCGATTTCAGATTCTTTGCAGGAAGAGTTGGAAAATATCGAGAAGATTACACAAAAATATACGCCTTTGGCGGAAAAAGCACAAACCCAAGGAGAGATGAATGTTTCATCCAGATGGTTTTATGTGATATGGGATACAGAACTGAATGATCTCTGGAACCGGTTCAGCAAATTGGCAGATCCACAGACCAAGGAGCAGGCACTTGCAGACCAGAGAAACTGGATTGCCATGAAAGAGGAGGCGACATTGCTGAGTATCGGAAACAGCGAGGAAAATGGCAGTATGTACCCGCTCCTTCAGAATTCTTTCCTGGAAGAGATCACGAAAAACAGAGCCTATTTTCTTGCAGAAAAGTTGGCAGAAGTAAAAGGAGAGTCTTTTCTTATGCCAGAACGGTCAGAAAAATACGGTCTGTATGTAGAC
>CAKRWX010000093.1 GCA_934418055.1 uncultured Lachnospiraceae bacterium | reverse complement strand
GAAATGTCCCACATGAAGGCTGTCTGCGGTTGGGTCAAATCCAATATAAAAGGTTGCCTTTCCATTATTTACCATTTCTCTGATTTCTTCTTCGTTGGTTACCTGGGCGATCAGGCCGCGGGCAACTAATTCTTCGTAACACTGCATTTTGCTTCTCTCCTTCTTTAAATTGGTAGTCTCCTGTTTCCAGGGAACTGAAAATAGAATCCTGCTTGCAGGAAACTAAAAAAGCCCCATCCTTACCAAAAGGACGAGGCATATTCTCGTGGTACCACCTAATGTTCACAGATAAGATCACTCTCATCTGCCTTTTCGGACACATCGGATCCTGAAAATCGAATCCATGTCCTAGCACGATAACGTGTGCGGGAATCCGTCACAGCCTACTGGGCAAAGCCGTTGGGTGTGAAGCTCAAAGATGTATTCATGACCAGTTTTCCACGCGCCTCTCATCAACCGGCTGCTTTCTGTGTGCTGCTGCTGGACATTACTTGTTCTTTTCATCGCTTTTGGTGTTTCTATGAAATTAGTGTCATTATAAGCCGTTTGTGGGAAGTTGTCAAGAGGGGAAACTGTTACAGCCCCCACAACTCTTCCCTGGTAGTAGACACTGCATCCACCCCCGCGTCAAATGCCGCCAGAATATCCTTCTTATCAGAGATCAGTCCCCCCGCCACCAGCGGGATCTCGGTGTATCCACGGACGGCCTTCAAAATCTTTGGCATCACTCCCGGCATCAGTTCCATGAAATCTGGCTGGAAGGTCAGAAGCTGCTTCTTGGTAGTCTCTAAGGCCATGGAATCGATCAAGAACGTGCGCTGGCCGCCGATCATCCCAATATCCATGGCGTGACGGACCAATGGAGCTTTGGTGCTGATGATCCCGTCCGCCCTGGTGTTCTGACGGATAAAATCCACGGCAACTTCTTTGGAACTTAATCCCTGGATCAGATCCACATGGACAATGGCGATCTTTCCGCTGTTTTTCACCTGATCCACCAGACCGGTGATGCTGCAGATATTTCCAAATAGCAGAAATACTACCGGAGATTCGGTTTTCAATGCCTTTTCCAGACCCTGCTCGTCTTTTACGGCGGTGATGATCGGTGAAATTTCAAATAAATCGCGGATTTTCTCGTGTTTGTGTCCCATGTAGATTCTGCCTCTGCTTTCTGTGTTATAACGTTATTACTCCTATTGTGACTCTTTTTTTCTCATCTGTCAATGAAAAGACCGGTCACACCGCCTCCACGTTCCTGGTCGCCACTAACTCCACACCAGTTCCCGCACAGTCCTCCACCAGCACCTGGCCGATGGTAACCGGGGCTTCTACGGTCAGGTTCCGCACCACTTCCATCACATCCATGATCCGCTCCTTCGGCACCTCCTCCTTTGTCTTCACAGAAGCCATCAAAAGCTTTCCGTGAGTCACGTGAACACTGGAGGTGACTGTTCTGGATGGGCTTGTGATCTCTTTCTTTGCGTAAGCCGCGCCTCTTGGACAGGTGTTTCCTGTTACCTTTACTACTTCGTTATTTTCAATCTCCGCTGTCATGGAACAGCCCATGGGACAGCAGATACAAGTCAGTTCTCTGGTCTCCATTTTTTCACGCCTCCTCTGTGCAGATCGTGATCTTCTTCAGATCCGGATAATCGCCAAAGCTATCCTTTTTCAGGATCACCTGCTCCATCTCACCCGGCGCCATCACACGTTTCTTCCTGGTCTGGATCTTGACACCGTCGTAGTATACGGAAATGGATCTGTTTTTGTATACATTGTCCACGCGGAACCGGACAATGATCTGATCTTTCATATGCTTCGGATCCAGATATTGCGGAACGGTGTAACGGACACCATTTTCCGCTGAAAGACGTACCAGGGACTGATGGCCTTCACGTCCTGCCAGTTCTTTCACATACTCTGCCGCCGCCTGTCCAGCCATAGCCGCTTCCTCAGACACGTAATCCACCAGATCATGGACATGAAGTACATTTCCACAGGCAAATACGCCTGGCACGCTGGTCTCCAGATGGTCATTGACCTCCGGACCGGACGTGACGCGGCTGACATCTGCACCAAGTCCTCTGGTCAGCTCATTTTCCGGAATCAGACCAACAGACAATAACAAGGTGTCACAGGAATAATACTCTTCCGTTCCTGGAATCGGTTTCCGGTGATCGTCCACCTGTGCCAGGGTGATTCCGGTCACTCGCTCTTTTCCGTGGATTTCCACCACTGTATGGCTTAATTTTAACGGAATGCCATAGTCATTCAGGCACTGGACAATATTTCTCTTAAGGCCACCGGAATAAGGCATCAGTTCCGCAACCACCTTCACCTTGGCGCCTTCCAGGGTCATACGTCTTGCCATGATCAGGCCAATATCACCAGAGCCTAAGATCACCACTTCCCGGCCCACTTTCTTGCCTTCCATATTGGTCAGGCGCTGGGCAGTTCCTGCGGAATACACACCAGCCGGACGGAATCCCGGAATATTTAACGCGCCTCTGGAGCGCTCCCGGCATCCCATGGCCAGAACCACAGCCTTAGCCTGGATAGTCACCAGTCCCTCTTCCCGGTTCATGTAAGTCACCTGTTTGTCCTTGGAAATGGACAGTACCATGGTATTTAAATGATACGGGATCTTTAATTCTTCTACCACTTTGATGAACCGGTCTGCGTATTCCGGGCCTGTCAATTCTTCTTTAAATGTATGAAGTCCAAAACCATTGTGGATACACTGGTTTAAAATACCGCCAAGCATCTGGTCACGTTCCAGGATCAGAACCTCCTCAATTCCCTGTTTTCTGGCTGCTGCCGCTGCTGCCAGTCCAGCCGGTCCTCCGCCGATCACTACCACATCCCATGTCTTCATGCTTCCATCCCTCCGTTCTTTACCAGCAGTTCAGAACCTGGCTGATTTTTGCAAATGTCTTCCATGGCGCATCCCAGTTCCCGGGCGATGATCTCCATGGCCTTCGGTGTACAGAAACCGCCCTGGCACCTTCCCATGCCCTGTCTGGTCCTGCGCTTCACACCATCCATGGAAACCGCTCCCACCGGTCTGTGAACCGCATCCATGATCTCACCTTCACTGATACCCTCACACCGGCAGACGATGGTGCCGTATTCCGGACGTTTCCGGATCAGCTCTGCCCGCTCCTCAAAGCTCATGTGGTTCAGTCTCGGAATACCTTTTCTGGTGGAAATAAAGTTCTTTTTCCGTTCTGCTGATGCTTTTGCCGCAATCTGCTCTGCTAAATACACTCCAATAGCCGGAGCGCTGGTCAGTCCCGGGGACTCGATACCTGCAGCATCAAAGAAGCCTTCTGCATCCTCTGCTTCTCCAATCACGAAATCATCTCCATCCTCATGGGCACGAACGCCAGAAAAGGAAGTGATCACCTGATTATATGGAATACCTTTCACACTGACTGCGGATTTGCTGATCACATCACTCAGCTCTTTTGCAGTTGTTGCGGTATTTTCTTTGTCCTCCACATCCACAGCGGTTGGTCCCAGAAGCAGGTTTCCATGGATCGTCGGGGATACCAGAATTCCTTTGCCGTATTTACCAGGAAGCTGGAAAATGGTGTGGGACACGTATCCACCAGCGGCCTGGTCCAACAGGCAGTAATCCCCTTTTCTTGGGGTGTTGTGCAGCTTCTTTTCACTGACCATGTTGTGGATCTCATCAGAATAAACACCTGCTGCATTGACCACATAATGGGCTGTCAATTCGCCTCTCTCAGTTATCAGCCGGTAACCATTCTCCAATTTTTCGATACTAAGGACTCCTGCATTCCGCTTAAACTCCACACCATTTTCACAGGCATTCTCAGCCATAGCGATGGTCAGCTCAAATGGACAGACGATTCCGCCGGTCGGTGCAAAAAGCGCTGCCACCACCTGATCGGATACATGAGGCTCCATCGCTAATACCTGGTCTTTTTCCAGGATCTGTAAATCCTTGACTCCGTTAGCGATTCCACGGTCATACAACATCTGCAGACCATCCCTGTCCTCCTCAGCAAAGCATAACACCAGGGAACCATTTCTCTTGAATGGAATATCCAGGTCTTTCGCCAGATCTCCCATCATCTCATTACCCTTTACGTTAAATTCTGCCTTCCTGCTACCCGGCACTGCATCAAATCCCGCATGGACGATGGCACTGTTCGCCTTGGAGGTTCCAGAACATACATCTTCTGTTTTCTCCAGCAAACACACGGAAAGCTCATATCTTGACAATTCTCTTGCCGCCGCGCAGCCAACTACACCGCCGCCGATCACGGCTACATCATAATCCCATCTGCTCACAACTGACCCTCCTGTTTTGTATGTATGCACTGACTCTAAAAAATGAGCTTCGCACATTTTCCAGAGTTTTCGCGACAGTCGCCAAGATCTCACGCAAGCGTGGATTTTGGCTCGTTGTACACGAAAAAAAGAGCATAACAAACCAGAAGCTATCACGCTTCTGATCTGCCTGCTCTCTCATCTCTTAGGCACATGATTTCATTTATCGATAACTATTCAGTCTCTTCATAGTTATCACTATTATTAGAGTATCACTCCGTCACCCGGCTGTCAAGTTCTTCCGATAAAATCATGCCCACATTTCCGGCAGTGGACGCTGACCTTTCCATGTCCTCTTGGGATCCGGATCTTCTGCCCGCAGTTCGGACATTTGAAGATCTTATACTTTTTAGCTTCTTCCAGGTCTTCTTTCCATTTTCCTGACCTCACGCCTTTCGCCTTCTCCGTCACCCGGAACCGGAGATTCAAATACGCCTGGTTTTCCTTAAACCGCTGGCTAGTATTTTTTGAAAACATCCGGTAATAGATCACAACGATCACTGCCAGTTCCAGCCAGTACCAGATCCTGGAATGAACAAAAATCCTTACAAAAAGGATCGCGATAAACACCCAAACCAGAAACTGGTTCAGCTCATCGCTGCCATATCTTCCCACCATAAACCGGCGGAAACTTTCTCTCCATTTCGCCAGAAGCTGGCTCCATTTTCCATTATTCATCCTTTGCCATCCGCAGAACTACGGTTTCCTCCTGTCCATTTCTCAGTGTGCCGGACTGGGCTCCTGCGCGCCAGTTTAATGTCTGCGCTGATACCGGATTTTGGTCGGACGCAGACACATGATCAGACTCCAAAGCATCCGATTTCTCCAAAACCAGGACTTCACTATCCCCGTAAACTGCCGTCTCACATAAATCCGTATACTCTTTCACCGTTCCCAGCACGTCATATCCAAAGCCCTCGCCCCGGTAATGCATCGGAACCACGATTCTCGGTTTTACCCGCTCCACCAGTGCCTTAGCCTGCTTCGCGTCAATGGTGTAATACCCGCCAACCGGGATCAGCATCAGATCCAGTCCCCGAAGCTGCTCCATCTCATGTTCCGTCAATTCACATCCCAGATCTCCCATATGGGCCATGCGGAACCTGCCATCATCTAAGATATGGATCTGATTTTGTCCTCTCAAAGCCCCTTTCTGGTCATCATGCCATGTATGGATCACCTGGATCTGAAATGGATTCTTTCTCCCCTCGATCCGCTTCACCAGATGGCTTGCTCCATGATCCTTGTGGTCATGGCTGCACAGCACCAGATCCGCGCTCTCCCGCACCATCGGACATCCCGGCACATAGCCGTCCTCGTAAGGGTCAAATACGATCGTATAATCTCCACAGTCAACTTTAAAACAAGAATGACCGATCCATGTTAACGTAAGCTGTTCTGCCATATATAAAACCCCTTTCTTCTATCATATTTTCAAATTTTTGTTTCTTTCATCATGCAATCACTTCGCCATTCACCCGTAGAACTTGCCATTGACAACTCTCATAAATGCAGAGCTGCCAAAAATACACACGCTCTATGGCTCTCATGCACTCATCATATCATGATCCCCATCATTTTACAAGAAACCGGGATCTTCCATGTACACGATTCCCCAAGAAGCCTCTTCTACTCCATCTCAAAGATTACGATCCTCTCCCTGGGATTATTCCCCTCAAACAGATCCATACACGAAACCTCATCCACAAACATCAGGTCATCCACCGACATCAGGTAAGAAATATACTCATCCGACGGATAATAGAAAAACAACCGGATCTTTCTCGGACACGCATAATAGGACTCCAAGATCCTTGCGATCACCTTCTGCAAAATCTCCAGTGAAAATGGATTAAAAAAGTAAGCGCAGTCCACCTGCTCCGGCACTGGAAAAGCAACTGCGTCCACCAGTTCAAAACTCACCCGTCCAGCCGACGCAGCTCCCGCCTGGTTTTCCATTGCCTTCTCATAAAGCCGCTCATCATATTCCACGCCAATGGTGTGGCATTTCGTCTGATACGACAGAAAAAAGTCCACTCTGCCCTTTCCGCAGCCGTAATCAATCAGCGTATCCCCTTTTCGGATCAGCCCCTCATTAGCCAGCCGCTGTAGTACCGAATACGGCGTCGGCTCATAGGGATACCGGAACTGGTCTGCTTTGGAATCGTCCCGTCCTGTGGTGTGAATGCGCAGCAGTTTATCCCATTGCTCTTCATTTTTTGCTTCATTCCTCTCTGATTTCATGCCCCACCTCCCACTGAGTTCAAGTCAAACACCCGTGAGACTTGGCGCATGATTCTGGTCAGCGTAAGCTGACATATTCTTCACGGAATCACTGCGCATCCCACGGAGCGTTTTTGCGTCATAGAATAAAGTTTCCTATGACATAAAAAAATCCGGTGACAAATTGATTTTCACCACCTGTCACCGGCTTTCGTCTCACATATGATATGAAACCAAAAATCAGCTTCTCAGCTCAATACCATAAGTCTTATTCAACTGTTTTAAGATCTTCTTTACATAACCGTCTACTGCCTCAGCGGTAAATGCCTCATCCTTTGGTGTGAACAGAACAGTGAATGCCATGGATTTCTTATCTGCCAGGATCTGTTTGCCTTCATATACGTCGAAGAGTGTTACATCTTTCACAAATGGGCTTGCTGCCTTGATACACTCCTCTACCTGTCCACAGGTGATCTCCTTGTCCATAACCAGAGCCAGGTCACGTTTCTCCTCTGCGAATTTTGGAAGTGGCTCAAAGACTGGCGCTTTGCCGTACCATTTTTCCAGGGCTTTCATGCTGATCTCTAAGACATAAGCGTCCTCACGCATCGCCTCATCCTTCATGATCTCGTATTTCACCTTACCGAAATATCCGATCTCCTCGCCCTCGCAGAAAATAGCTGCGGTCTGATATGGATGCAGGAATGGCTTCTCGGCTTTCTCATAGGTGAAGGAAATGTTCAGCACATCTGCAACGGTCTCAGCCATACCTTTCAAGGTGAAGAAGGACTCGTTCTTGCCAAATACACCGATACACAGGGTCGCGCGCTCTTCTGGATACTCTGTTAACGGCAGGGACTTTGGAATAAATGCATTGCCGATCTCAAAGATACGGCCCTCGAAGTTGCCTCTCTTCTGGTTACGTCCCATGGCGTGGATCATCTGAGGCGCCAGAGTGGTTCTCATTAAGGACAGATCCTCATTGATCGGGTTCATGATGCGGATAGCCTTGCGTTCTGGAGCATCCTCGGCAAATCCCATCTGGTCTAAATCAGCCGGGGAGAAGAAGGAATAATGCATTCCCTCAAATGCGCCAATGCTGCACAGGGCTCTTTTCACCTTCAAAATCGTTTTCTGACGTAAATTTGTTCCACCGATCGTTACCTGAGCGGTCGGCATGAATGTGGACTGGATATGCTCGTAACCATACATACGGATGATTTCCTCAGCCACATCCGGATAATCTGCCATATCTTCACGGTATGCCGGGAAATGCATGGTCAGCTCATCACCGCTGATCTCCGGCTGGAAGTTTAATCCTGTTAAGATCCGTAAAATATCCTCGTCCGGAACGGTGATTCCAAGAACACCATTTACCTTCTTGATGCTGGTCTTAAAGGTCACTGGCTCTAAGGAATTGCCGGTATTTACATTCTTATGAGTCTTAGAAACCTTACCTGCGCCTAACTCCTCTACCAGATGCAGGACACGTTTCATAGCCATCTCCGTAGCATACTCGTCCACGCCCTTGGAATACCTCTGGCTTGCATCGGAGGACTGTCCTAATGCACGGGAGCTTCTGCGGATGTTGTCACGGGCAAATTTCGCGGACTCAAACATCACCTCTGTGGTGGTATCGCGGATCTCGGAATTTAAACCGCCCATGATACCTGCAAGTGCAACTGGCTTCTTGCCGTCACAGATCACTAAGTTGCTTGGATTTAAGGTAAATTCCTTTTCATCCAGAGTGACGATCTTCTCGCCTTCATTGGCACGTCTTACCTGAATCG
>CAKRWX010000092.1 GCA_934418055.1 uncultured Lachnospiraceae bacterium | reverse complement strand
TCTCCTGGGAGATCCGTTCATTTTCTGCCAGGGAATTTTTCAGGCCCTCGGCCTGTGTCTTGTAGTTAGCCAGAAGCTCCAGTTTCTTTTCCAGTTCCCACTGGTTTTTCTGTTGTTTTTCGATGATCTCGTTGCAGTCGGTCTGTGTCTGTTGTAAAGACGCAATCTCCTTTGTCAGGGCCTGAACGGCTGCTTCAGAGGTTTCTGTGGCGGTACAGAGCCGCTTGAAATCATTCATGCGGGCAGTGAAGGCATTCATGGCTTCTTCGCTGATGGCGGAATCGCCCAGATGTCTGCGGAAGGTTTCCTGAAGAGCCTGGCTTCCCAGGGACAATTCCTTTTTCAGACGGCGGGTGCCCAAAGCGGTCATAGCGCCGATCAGTCCAAAAATCAGTCCCAGACCAGCGGAACCAACGGGCAGAAGCACAGGAGAACCCCCAAGGGAAGCACTGAAACTTGCCGCCGCGCCAGACAGCAGCAGATAACCGGATACTCCCAGCCCAAGGATGCATAAAATCAGCGGAAGCACGGTCAGAACTTTGCGGGATTTCTTCCCGGCGGCACGTTCCAGATCCAGATATTCATTGTAAAGATCCTGGGTCTGGGCTGTGTAATCGTTGATGGACTGCTGATTGGTAAACTGGTTCTGATCCAGAACCTGGCGGCCCTTCACGGCCTTTTCCAGAAGAAGCTCTTTTTCAGACTGTTTCTGCTGGGAGAGGGTTCTGGCATCGGTTCGCTGTTTCTGATAAGCCGGAAGCTGATTCTCATACTCCGGTGACGCAATCTCCCGCTCCAATGCCTTGATTTCCCCAAGCAAAGTGGTGTAGGACTTGGCGGCCTGTGGAGTCAGCTGGGCTTCCAGGGCCTTTTTCTGCTTTTTCAGATAGTCTGTGGCTTTGATGATATTCAGAGCCATATTGCCGGATGTGTTCATGTTGGCAATATAATTTTTCAGCTCTGTGATCATGGTGCTGTCTGTGGCGCTCTTTAACTGGCCGATGCTGATGGTGTTGTTATAAGCGGTTTCGCTTAAACCGCACAGCAGCTGATCCATAAATGCTCTTGTCGGTTCGATCTCTTTTCCATCGGTTTCATCCACAATTGTCAAAGATTTCCTGTTTTTCTGGAAACTTCGCTCGATTCGATAAATATGTCCGCCCTGCTCTAAGCGGAGAGAGCCTTCGTAGGTTCCCCCATTTTCCCAGGGTTCATATTTGCTGTAAAGGTCATTTTTCGATGCCCGGCCGCGCTGGGGCTGGATGCCGAAGAGCATACCTCGGATGAAGGTGTGCATGGTGGACTTACCGGCTTCATTTTTTCCATAGATCACGTTGATTCCATCGGTGAAGGAGATGGTGCGGTCATGAAATTTGCCGAAGCCTTTTAAATGAAGTTCAAGAAATTTCATGGGCTAACTCCTTTCGTCAGTGGTCTGCAGCAGGGCGTGAATGCCGTAATACAGGGCCTTTTTTTCAACAGGACTCATGTCCGGCTTCTGCAGCGCCCGGATATAGAAACCGATCATGTCGCTGGGGTGTTCCGCAAACAGAGCGCTAAAGTCATACTGAGGTTCCGATTCATCCAAGATCTCCACGATCCGAAACTTGGAAGTGAGATTTTCTAAGTCAAACTCGGTCTCTGGATCACGCATGCCGCGGATGCGGAAACGGTAGATATTCTGACGGCCACGTTTCTCGATTTCCTGACTGATCTTGGCTTCCAGTTCCACGTTGGTGGTGCTGGTGGTGATGTTGACCGCCAGCGGAACATACTGGGATTTGCAGAGTGGAAGGTATTTTAACACCTCCACTTTCTGGGAAACCGGATTGATCTCGCCGTAGTAAGCGCCGTGGATGCCGGTCTCCGTCTTGTCTAACGGTTCCGGGGAACCGGCGAAAGCGACTTTGTTTTCTACCAGAATTCCCGGCTTGTGGATATGCCCAAGGGCAATATAAGAAAATCCAGAGGCCGCCAGGGCATTTTTATCAAATGGCAGGTGGGTGGCGTCTCCGCCGTGGGCCAACAGCACGTGGATCCGTCCGTCAAATGGCACCTCTACATGGTCGATGCGGTTCTCCCGGATCTCTGCGGTATGATAGCTGAAACCGTGGACGTCGGTGTTGCAGTCGCTGAAATAGACATGATCCATTTCCTCATTCATGAGGAAGGTCACGTTCGGACACCAGGAAAAGCTTAAAACAGCGGAATTGCTGCGGATCCGGTCGTGATTTCCCGCGATCATTACCACGTGGACAGAAGGGATCGTGCTGAATAAGTAATTGATCTCTTTCAGATCCCGCTGCAGCGGCTGGCGGTGGAATAAGTCACCGGAAATAAAGAGAAAATCCACTTCCAGGTCACGGGCTTTGGTGATCACCTGGGTGAAGGTGTCCTTGATGGCCTGGGCGCGTTCCCGGCTCCAGGGCTTGTCACTGTCCGGTTCCATGCCCCAGTGGATGTCGGCGGTATGGATAAATTTCATGGAGATACACCTCCTAAAATAAAATGAAAATCTCCAGCGTTTTCGCACAAGGTGCGAAGGGTGTTGGAGAAAAATTGTTATATAAAAAATCCGCCGTACCGGTAATGAGCCGATACGGCGGTAAACGACCGCAAGTGATGCGGAAAACTGCTGCTAAAGCGTCCCGCCGTAATGCGCTTTTGCGCCCCGGCAGACTACTGTGGAGAGCAGCCGCAACTCGGCGTTGTCAAAACAAATTTCTATGAATTACAGCTCGCAGTTATTTACAGTTCTTGGGAATGGGATTACGTCGCGGATATTGCCCATACCAGTCAGGTACATGACGCATCTCTCAAAGCCCAGACCGAAACCGGAGTGACGGGTGGAACCGTATTTACGCAGATCAAGATAGAACTGGTAATCCTCTTCCTTCAGTCCCAGCTCATTCATGCGGGCAAGCAGCTTCTCGTAGTTGTCCTCACGCTGGCTTCCGCCGATGATTTCGCCGATGCCAGGAACCAGACAGTCCATAGCGGCAACGGTCTTGCCATCCTCGTTCAGTTTCATATAGAATGCCTTGATCTCCTTTGGATAATCGGTAACGAATACCGGTTTCTTGAAGATCTGCTCGGTCAGGTAACGCTCATGCTCAGTCTGAAGATCGCAGCCCCAGAATACTTTGTAATCGAACTGGTCGTTGTGCTCCTCCAGAAGTTTCACAGCCTCAGTATAGGTAACATGGCCAAACTCGGAGTTCAGAACAGAGTGAAGACGATCTAACAGTCCCTTGTCGATGAACTGGTTAAAGAAGTTCATCTCTTCTGGAGCGTGGTCTAATACATACTGGATCACGTACTTTAACATGCCCTCAGCTAAAGCCATGTTGTCATCCAGATCTGCAAATGCCATCTCTGGCTCGATCATCCAGAACTCAGCTGCATGACGGGTAGTATTGGAGTTCTCAGCGCGGAAGGTTGGTCCGAAGGTATAAATGTTGCGGAATGCCATCGCGTAAGTCTCGCCGTTTAACTGGCCGCTTACGGTTAAGCTGGTTGGTTTGCCGAAGAAGTCCTGTGTGTAATCAACAGCGCCGTCTTTGGTCTTCGGAACATCGTTTAAATCCATGGTAGTTACCTGGAACATCTCGCCTGCGCCTTCACAGTCACTGGAGGTGATCAGTGGAGTGTGGACGTAAACAAAGTCTTTCTCCTGGAAATACTGATGAATGGCATATGCGATCAGGGAACGGACACGGAATACTGCCTGGAAGGTGTTGGTTCTTGGACGCAGATGGGAAATGGTACGCAGGTACTCTAAGCTGTGGCGTTTCTTCTGCAGAGGATAGTCCGGTGCGGATGGTCCTTCCACCGCAACGCTGACTGCCTGGATCTCAAATGGCTGTTTTGCTTCTGGAGTCGGGATCAGGGTACCCTTTACGATCACGGCTGCACCAACGTTACATTTGCAGATCTCGTCAAAGTTGTCCATGTTATCATGAAAAACAATCTGAAGGGTTTCAAAATAAGAACCGTCTGCCAGTACCAGGAAACCGAAAGCCTTGGAGTCACGGATACTTCTTACCCAGCCGCCAACCTCGATCTCTTTATTCAGATAGTTTTCACGGTTTTTGTATATGTCTCTTACAGTTACCAGATTCATGTTGAAATCTCCTTTAAATAATTTATTAGAACATAGAAAAAAGCCCATAATCTGTCCTAATTATACTTTATTTTCCAAACTGATTCAAGGGTTCTTCGCTTCATATTTTAATGGAAAAAGAGAAAATAAGGGAAAAGTGTAAAAAGTTGGTAAATCCTACGAAAACTGTCGGAAAATGTACAAAAAAATGTACAAGAAATTTTATTTTTTGTTCACTATTTCTAAGTTTTGTGATATACTATATTTGTAAGTGACGAGTCACCCTCTTACTGGCCCGTCACCCTCAAATACTGAAAGGACAGCAAGAGGTGATAGCGTGATTAAGAAAGAAATGATTGCCATGCTCTTAGCAGGCGGACAAGGCAGCCGATTAGGTGTGTTAACTCAGAAAGTAGCCAAGCCTGCAGTCTCCTTTGGCGGAAAGTACCGGATCATTGATTTTCCGTTAAGCAACTGTATTAATTCTGGTGTCGATACCGTAGGTGTTTTGACCCAGTATCAGCCCCTTAGACTGAATACTCATATCGGAATTGGTATTCCGTGGGATCTGGACCGCAACGTAGGCGGTGTTACCATTCTCCCTCCTTATGAGAGAAGCAAGGGAAGTGACTGGTACACCGGAACTGCCAATGCCATTTATCAGAACCTGGAATACATGGAGACCTACAATCCAGAATATGTTCTGATCTTATCCGGCGACCATATCTATAAGATGGATTATGAGGTAATGCTGGAATATCATAAGGCAAATAATGCAGACGTCACGATTGCTGCCATGCCGGTGCCGATTGAAGAGGCAAGCCGTTTTGGTATCCTGATCACAGATGATTCCAATAAGATCACTGAGTTCGAGGAGAAACCGGCAAATCCAAGAAGCAACTTAGCTTCCATGGGTATTTATATCTTCTCCTGGAAGGCATTAAAAGAAGCCCTGATCCAGTTAAAGGATGTTCCAGGATGTGATTTTGGTAAGCATGTGATTCCATACTGCTTCGAGAAGAATGAGCGGATCTTCGCTTATGAGTATAACGGATACTGGAAAGATGTAGGAACCTTAAGCTCTTACTGGGAAGCAAACATGGAGCTGATCGATATTATTCCGGAGTTCAACCTGTATGAGGAATACTGGAAGATTTATACCAAGAGTGATATCACACCTCCTCAGTACATAGCTGCAGATGCCAAGGTAGAGCGGAGCATCATCGGAGAGGGAACCGAAGTTTACGGACAGGTGATCAATTCTGTTATCGGTGCAGGCGTTACCATTGCCAAGGACGCAGTGGTGAAGGATTCCATCGTTATGAAGGGAAGTGTCGTTGGTAAAGGAACTGTAGTCGAAAAAGCCATTGTGGCTGAGAATGTTACCATCGGTGAGAATGTGCATTTAGGTGTCGGCGAGTACGCACCAAGTAAATATGATCCGAAGGTATATCAGTCAGATCTGGTAACGATCGGCGAGAACAGTGTGATCCCGGATGGCGTGAAGATTGGTAAGAATACCGCTATCGCAGGTGAGACTGTTGCAGAGGATTATCAGGATGGACTGCTGGCAAGCGGAGACTACATTATAAAGGCAGGTGGCGTGAGATGAGAGCAATTGGTATCATTTTAGCAGGCGGCAACAGTAAGCGGATGCGGGAATTATCTAATAAGCGTGCTATTTCAGCGATGCCGATCGCAGGAAGCTACCGCAGCATCGATTTTGCACTGAGTAATATGTCCAATTCCCACGTACAGAACGTGGCGGTATTTACCCAGTACAATTCCCGTTCTTTGAATGAGCATTTAAGTTCCTCCAAGTGGTGGGATTTTGGTAGAAAACAGGGTGGACTTTATATTTTCACTCCAACCATTACAGCAGAGCATAATGACTGGTACCGGGGTACCGCAGATGCACTGTATCAGAACCTGACATTCTTAAAGAACAGCCACGAGCCATACGTGGTGATCGCTTCCGGTGATTGTGTGTACAAGCTGGATTATGCGAAGGTTCTGGAGTATCATATTGAGAAGAAAGCAGATATCACAGTGGTATGTAAGGATATGGGACCGGAAGAGGATATCACCAGATTTGGCGTGGTGAAGACGAATGCAGACGGCCGGATTACCGATTTCCAGGAGAAACCGATGGTGGCTGAGTCCAATACCATTTCCTGTGGTATTTATGTGGTAAGACGTCGTCAGCTGATCGAGCTGATCGAGCGTTGTGCACAGGAAGACCGTTATGATTTTGTTAACGATATCCTGGTACGTTACCGTAACCTGAAACGAATCTATGCATATAAGATGGACAGCTACTGGAGCAATATCGCTTCTGTAGAGTCTTACTATAAGACCAATATGGATTTCCTGAAACCGGAGGTAAGAGACTACTTCTTCCGTCAATATCCGGAGATCTACACGAAGGTGGGAGATATGCCTCCGGCCAAGTACAATCCGGGCGCAAGTGTGAAGAACAGCCTGGTTGCCAGCGGAAGTATTATCAATGGTGTTGTGGAGAACTCTGTGTTGTTCAGACAGGCTTATATCGGTAATAACTGCGTGATCAAAAATTCCATTATCCTCAATGACGTTTACATCGGGGACAATACCGTCATTGAGAACTGCATCGTAGAGAGCCGGGATACGATCCGGGCGAATACGACTTATATCGGTACACCGGATAACGTAAAGATCGTTATTGAGAAGAATGAACGGTATACGATATAAATGATGGAATAAAATAAGAGGGCAAATAACTGTTTCATGGGCCAAAAGGCAGTGAATGGTTACAAAAGAAGTACAACGGGGGAGGTTGGCCACATGCAGATTACAGATGTGAGAGTGAGACGAATCGAAAAAGAGGGAAAGATGAAAGCCATCGTTTCCATTACTTTAGATAATGAATTTGTGATTCATGATATTAAGGTAATTGAGGGTGAGAAGGGATTATTTATCGCCATGCCAAGTCGTAAGGCAACTGATGGTGAATATCGCGATATCGCACATCCGATTAATTCGGAGACCAGAGATAAGATTCAGAAAGTGATCCTGGATAAGTATGAGACCACCGCACTGGAGAACTAACATAGACGGAACAGCTAAGGCACTGGTTTTTGACCAGTGCCTTTTTGGTGCGCGTGCCATGGGCGCTCAAAGCGTCAGTGGCGCTATGATCTTAACAGCTGAAAAAAGGCTTCCATCTCCCGTGTCACCCATTTATCCTTATGGTGGAGCACCTGTCTCCAGACCTGCATATGGAATTGGTCTACGTCCAGGGCGCAGAGCAGCCCCTTTTTTGGTATCCGAAATAAGTGGTTGAAAATAGTTGGGCGTATCTTATGTAATTGTGATAGATGTCATTATGGGTCATTCATATTATTGAGTACCCTATATGCATCATACAGGTTGAAACGCAAGTTCTTTTTGTTGTCATTTAAGAAGCCCACGAATACATCTTCTATGCCCTCAATATCGTAGTCCTTAATGCCGAGAAGCATTAAAGCCATATTATCTGCCATATATGTTTACTCCTTGTTATTTGCGTATCCAGAAATTTCCTCGATATCCAAATGCTTTTTCTGATTAACAAGATCATAAATCATTTCTGCGAGAGGTCTGATCGCCTGTGGATCATCAAGGATCTGCGTTGCAAGCTGACCCAGTTCATTGTTTTTTAGGGACAGAGCAGCTGCTCCTTGCGAGCTGGACTGAGAAAGGAGAAGATAGAAGATGAAAGCACGCGCCCCTGGCCATCAAGTGTGCCGGGGTCAGCTACGTGATCGCTGAGACCTTCGCGCGGATTTTCTACCGCAACTCCATCAACATCGGCCTCCTCATCATCGAGTGCGTGGAGGCGGCCCGGGGGCGGCGTGTAGTCAGACATGCCGCGCCAGGGAAGCGCAAAGGCAATCAGGCAGGGAACGACGGCAAATGGCCGGGCGGGGACCTGCCTGATTTTGATGCGTGAGAAGGGATGGGAAGGGGGAGAACCTCGCGTTAAAAATATTTTCAAAAGGATTTTATAACGGGATATTTTGTGGTAGAATAGCCAAATATAAATAACTGCAAGGAGAAAAGTGGAGGAAAAACGCATATGAGTGAGAGGTGGTCCCGCCTTGGCGGGTATATGGATCAGCTGTGCAGGGAGGGAATTTCCGGGTGCGCATGCCTGGTGTACGAGGGCGAGGCAGAGCGTTTTCGGCGTTACTGCGGTCTGCGGGATGTGGAGCGGGGACTGGCTCCGGATGGGGATACCCTGTACCGGATTTACTCCCTGACCAAGCTCTACACTGCGGTGGCCATTCTGCAGCTCCTGGAGGCGGGAAAGCTGCACATGGAGGATCCGGTGG
>CAKRWX010000091.1 GCA_934418055.1 uncultured Lachnospiraceae bacterium | reverse complement strand
GATACAGAACTGCCATATTGTTGGTGTAAAGCCCCTCATAACCGGCTTTTCCATCCCGGTCATAGGTTCCGTAAGTCCCTGCCTCCGTCTTAGGATTCGTCAGTTTTACCTGATAGGACAACTGCACCGGATGATCGATCGTTACCGGTACATTGATCTTCCACACAAAGCTTTCGCCGTAAGTGTTTCCCTTATAGGAGCAGCCGTCCGGGTGATAATACAAAACAAACTCATACCCATCTGCCACCTGGTTGTTTTTCACGAAACCGTAAGTATTTTCCCCGATCTTCTCAGCTGCTTCTTCCTTTCCATCCACGTTCATCACAAGCCCGACTGCATCATTGACAAAGGCAAAATCATAGTCCCCGGTCTTTCCGATCTCATCGATCACACTGCTTCCGGCATCTACCACATGGATCATTTCATTGGTGATCTCCTCGAATGCCTGCACCAGTTCTCCACTTTCCCCTCCATAGCCTGGTTTCTTTACCTTATAATAAGAAACACCTTCCTGGGCGCCGATCCAGTCACAGAAGTTCTCGCCATATTTGTAAACAGTGCTGTTCTGGTATTTATCCGTTCCAAATGCCACCATTTTCAGCGGATAACGGCCTAAAATCTCGCTCATCAGGTATTTTGCAGTCATGTAAATGCTCTTTTCAATGTTGGTGTGCTTATATCCATTGTCCCAGATTGCTCCAGTGTTGCTCTGCTGGATCCATTCATCCACATCGGTATCCCAATCCTGATATGCCAGGATCTCGTCAATGGATTTTACGATACTCATATCCGAGGTGGAGCCCTCTGGTTCTGATCCTGCTGGCTCCTGGCTTGCAATCACTGGGTTTCCATCTGCATCCAATTCTGTATATCTGTATAAAATCTTGCTGACTGCCTCTCCCTGGTCATTGACCCAGTAGATCGGAATGCCATCACTTAACAGCACCAGATATTTGTCATCCGCAGTGCCCTGGTCTAGCATCGCTTTGCCAGCCATCAGACCTGCCATCATATTCGTATCAGAGGACGGCTTGATCTCTCCGATGGCTTTTTTCGCCTCCGCCACGGATACCAGTCCATTGGTCAGATCATGTGCAGTCTTATCAAATGTCACGATTCCGATTCTGGAAGAAATCTTATCCCGGCTTTCCAATTCCCCACACATAGCAAGAGCAGCCTTTTTCGCCTCTGTGATATCTGAATCTTTCATGCTGCTGGAAACATCCACTACCATGACTACATCCACAGACGGTTTATAATCATAAGCTGGTAAGGCCAGCGTCACCTTGGACTGAAAATCTTTGTCCAGCGGCTCTGCGGTTTTGGACTTGGAAATACTCCAGTCTGGAGACGGGATCACCGGCAGTCCGGAACCATGATAAGTATTCTGGAATACCACCTCTTTTTCCACCTTCGCCTCGATCTGGCCGGACGGAACGGCACAAGAAGCAGTGTAAGCACTATTTTCCGCCTCGCTCACCTCATATTTCGTACCCGGAAGCAGATCTTTCACCACCACGCTCTCGCCATTTTTCATGGAGATTTCCATGATTCCATCTTCCAGAGCTGCTGTGTGGCTCTCGCCTGCCGCATCCACGTAATCATAGCGGCCATTCAATGCTCTTCCATCCTCTCTGGACAGCTTGATCTTGAAGTGAAATGTCGTGCTATCATGATCATTTCCCAGCACCTGCTTGGAGATCTTTAAATCACCTGCATCCACATAATCCTCGATCACCAGGGCATTTTTCGCCAGAGTGAAGATCTCCTGGGCCGGGGCATTGAACTCGATAAACTGACCTGCAGTGCCATAATCCTCAAGAGCCTCCTGGAATTTATCCTTGATATCGGATTCCTGAAGGGGATCTGCATGCCATACGGCAATCTTGCCTGCTTCTTTTGGCGCATAAAATGCAGTTCCGTAATTGTCTGCACTGTACCAATAGGCATCTGCCACGAAGCTGTGATCCTGCAGCACATTGGCATCCAGCAGATCTCCCATGCTTCCCTGGGCCACGTCACCGGCTTTTCTCTGGTTAATGCCGCCAAGGATCGCATAAGAAAAATCATTATCAGAAATATCCAGCTTTAGGGAGCCTTTATTGGACTGATCCATCAGCGCAACCACTGCAAACCGATCCCTAGTTCCGCAAATGGTGTTGCCCTGGATCGCCATGCCCTCAGCCTCCCCGCTTACTGCTCCGCCAAAATATCCGTGGATGGCGTAAGTGCAGTCCTCGATCGTATTGCCGGTGATCTGCCAGTCCAGTGCCTCTAAATTGTCACAGGCGAAATAGATTGCCTGCTCGTAGCCCTCAAACCGGCAATCGGTTACGGTAAATACGCTTCTAAGCGGCAGCACGCCCATACCGGTGCCAGAGCCCTCAAAGGTACAATGATCCAGCGTCAGGCCGCTGGCCGCCTCTTCTCCGGTTCCTGACATGATATCGTTAGTGCTGATGGCAGAAGTATACCAGAGTTCCTTTCCCTCCTTGTCCAGGTGGTAATCACCGCTCTCGATCTTTAAATCCTTAAATGTAATGTTTTTGCCCCATACCACAATTCCATTGGCATCGCTGCCTCGGTCACTTCCTGCGGATGACTCCAGGGAGGAACCATCCATTGTCTGGATCACCGTATCATTTCCAGTTCCCTGGATCGTTAAATTTTCTACCGTTCTCGGCACCAGGAAACGTCCATAGCTTCCAGGCCTGACCTGAATCATCCAGTCCTCTTCCTTCGCCTCATCAGAACCCTTTTGCTTTTCATTTATGTAGTTGATGGCATCCTGAATGGACTGGTAAGGCTCGTCCGTTCCGACAGATAAAATGTTGTCATCCGGCGGCAGCATCTGAAATGTGGCGTTGGATGGTGTTGCTTCTGCTCCACCGATCTCGCCAGAGCCGCCTGCCAGGCCACCGGAATTTCCGCCGGAATTTTCCCCTGACATTCCTGCATTGGATGGAGTCGCCTCCTCAAGCTTCTCTGCCTGATCCGGCGTCGCTTTTAATAACTCGTCCCCTAAGACCACTGCCTCTGTGTCCGCAAACGCCACATGAGCCGCAATTCCGGTTCCTGCCATGCTGGCGCACAATGCCAGTGACAGTCCCTTCCGGAATTTACCGGGCCATTTTCCCTTGCTTCCTTTCCTTCTCATGTTCATCTCTCTTCCTCCTTCTATCACAGTAATGGATTATTTGTCCCAATACTTGTATATTCTTATGAGGAAGCTTCTGGATCTAATACTGAAAATGGATTTTCCAAAGGAAATCTTATTGACAAAATATGTGCCCACCCGTACAATCAAATCCGGGATTTTGAAACTTTACAACGATTTTTGCAGAAAGGAATCGAAAAGATATGCAATTAGATATGACGAAAGGAAAGATCATGCCGATCCTGCTCCGTTTTACCATTCCGCTGATGATCGGCAACATGTTCCAGCAGCTTTACAACATGGTGGACACCATCATCGTGGGACGATTCGTGGGAGCCGGGGCATTAGCGGCAGTTGGTTCCACCGGAACGATCATGTTTCTGACCACAGGCTTTGCCCAGGGTGTATCCTCTGGTTTTTCCGTAATAGTCTCCCAGAAATACGGTGCCAAAGATCTGGATGGCGTGAAGGCCAGTGTCGCCAATGGAATCCTTCTTTCCATCATTTCTTCCATTTTGATGACGGTATTCTGTCTGGTGATCATGCATCCGCTTCTGGTTCTGATGAATACGCCTGCAGATATTTTTGATAACGCTTATACCTATATCATGGTCATCAGCATAGGAATTTCTGCCAATGTATTTTATAATCTGTTTTCCGCCTACCTCCGGGCCGTGGGAAATAGTCAGATTCCTCTGTTTTTCCTGATCTTTTCCGCCTGTTTAAATGTGGTACTGGATCTGCTTCTGATCGTAACCTTCCGGATGGGCGTGGCAGGAGCTGCCTGGGCCACCAACCTTTCCCTGTTGATCTCCGCAGTCCTCTGTGGAATCTATATCTGGTTCAAAGCGCCGGATCTAAAGCCTGAACGGAATCAGTGGAAGCTGTCCGGCTCCATCACCAGCGCCCAGCTTGCCGCCGGAGTTCCTATGTCCATCCAGTTTGCCATCACCTCTTCCGGAACCATGATCATGCAGTCCGCAGTGAATTTATTCGGTTCTGAGGCAGTTGCTGCCTACACCGCAGCCAACAAACTAGAAAATCTGGTCATCCAGGGAATGATTGCCATGGGACAGACCATGGCTACCTATGGCGGACAGAACTACGGCAGCGGAGATGTGGGCAGAATCAAGGGCGGTGTAAAAAATGCCCTGATTGCGGAATTCATCTATTCCCTGGCTGCTGCTGCCATTGTGTTCTTCTTATACAAACCGTGTCTGGGACTGTTCTTTACGGGAGATGTGGATCTAAGCGCCATGATCCCCTGGGCAAGAACCTACTGCCATCTGTGCATCCTGTTCTTTGTTCCATTAAGTACCATTTTCATCTTCCGGAACATCATGCAGGGCTGTGGATATGGTTTTCTGCCGATGATGGGCGGCGTGGTGGAATTAATTGCCAGACTGATCGTATCCATGGCTTCCATCAAGCTATACAGCTATTTCCTTGCCTGCTTTGCAGATCCGGCGGCCTGGCTGTCCGCCGGGGTGTTTACAGGAGTTTCTTATCTGTTTGTGATCAGAAAAATCGAACAAACCTTTGCTGACAGGCCCGTGAAATAATATTTTCCACAGGATCAGCCGATTCCTCCGAGAACGGCTCCTGCGATCAGCGCAATCGCCGCGGCCGGGACCAGTACAAATCTTCCCAGTGGGAGGAACCATCTGCCAATCGGTCTTTCTTTTCCCTGATTCACTGCTGACAGGGCAAAATCATCTCCAGCCACCCAGAAAAACATGATTCCTGCCAGCATGGCTCCCAGTGGACAGATGTAGATGGATACTGCATCCATCCACCCGGACACGATACCCTGGATCAGCAGGGCCGCAATGCCTCCGATCGAAGCCATGCAGGCAACTGCCATCTTCCGCTTCATTCCAAACCGTTCCTCTAACATCTCCACCGGCGCTTCATAAAGATTCACTAGAGAGCTTAAGCCTGCGAATAATACGCAGATGTAAAACACCATTTCCACCACTCTGCCGCCCGGCATTCCATTGAACACATTCAGCAGGTAGATAAACATCAGTCCCGGACCGCCGGAGGAAAGCTCTGCACCTCCCACTGCCATTCCCGGAATGATGACAAATGCCGCCAGAAGCGCCGCCATGGTATCAAATACCGCTACATTTCTTGCGGAACTGACCACATCCTCTGATTCACTTAAATAAGAACCATAGATCACGGTGCCATTTCCCGCGATGGACAGCGAGAAAAATGCCTGTCCAAACGCATAGATCCACAATCTTCCATCTAACAGCTTCCGGGGATCAATGGTAAAAATATAACGATACCCCGCGCCTGCACCCGGCAGTGTAAAAATATAAATACCAAGTCCCAAAAACAGGACAAATAATAACGGCATCATCACCTTATTGGCACGCTCGATCCCACCTGCAATGCCAAATGCCATGATCACAGCCGTCACCACCATGGCGATCACCAGCCACATGTTATTACCGAATGCAGAAGCGGTACTTCCAAACAGCCCGGCAATGGCGTCCATATCCTGATGGAACTGAAACAGCCCTCCACTGATGGCTAAAAACGCGTATTTGAAGATCCAGCCGACCACAACCGTATAGCCAATCGCCAGCGCCAGTGAACCGAGTACCGGAATCACACCAACGATCTCTCCCGGTTTCTTTTTGCCGGTACGGATCTCCGTGCAGCATCCAAATGCCTTGATGGGGCCGCCCTTTGCCGCCCGTCCCAGAGCCATCTCCTCGATGACCCCTGACGCTCCGATCAACACCACAAATAACACATAGGGGATCAGAAAGGTCATACCTCCCCAATCCGATACCATATATGGAAATCTCCATATATTTCCCATTCCAACTGCAGAACCGATGCATGCAAGTACAAACCCGGTCCTGCTTCTAAACCCATCTCTGTTTTTTTCCATGACAGCTTTTCCCTTCTCTTTTTGTGGCTTTTGGCCATTGTTTCTATGATATCATGCTGTCACTTTTTTTACAATTTATTTCCAGCCACAAACATTTTTATTTCCCATCACAAACATTTTTCCGTTTTTACAAATATTTTTTCCATCTCCAGGGTTTTATTTTTCCGAAAAGCATATTATAATGAAGTAAATTTTTTACAGAGGAGAAAAATCTATGGGACTTGAATTCATCAACAAACTTCCAACTCCTGCGGAAATCCGGGAACAGTTTCCGATTCCTGCCGAGTTAGCCGCATTAAAAGAAAAAAGAGATGCGGAGATCAGGAAAGTCATCACCGGGGAAAGTGATAAATTTCTCGTGATCATCGGACCATGCTCTGCGGATAATGAGACTACTGTGTTAGACTACACCAGCCGTCTGGTAAAGGTACAGGACAAGGTAAAGGATAAGATCATCATCATTCCCCGTGTCTATACAAACAAACCACGTACCACCGGTGAAGGTTATAAGGGACTTCTCCATCAGCCGGACCCGGAGAAGAAACCAAATATGTATGAGGGCCTGATCGCCATCCGCAAGATGCATATGCATGTGGTTCAGGAAACCGGACTTACGACTGCAGATGAGATGTTATATCCGGAAAACCTGCGCTACTTATCTGACCTGATGTCCTACATCGCAGTGGGAGCCCGTTCTGTTGAGAACCAGCAGCATCGCCTGGTAGCCAGCGCCTGCGACGTTCCGGTTGGTATGAAGAACCCGACCAGCGGCGACTTATCGGTTATGTTAAACTCTGTTGTGGCAGCACAGGGCGGTCACGAATTCATTTTCAGAGGTTATGAAGTACACACACCTGGCAATCCACTGACCCACACCATTCTGCGTGGCGCAGTCAACAAGCATGGCCAGTATATTCCGAACTACCATTATGAAGATCTGATCCTCCTTCATGAGCTTTACGCCAAACGGGATCTGGCAAATCCGGCCTGCATCGTGGATGCCAACCACTCCAACTCCGGCAAGCAGTACATGGAGCAGATCCGTATTGTCAAGGAAGTACTCCACAGCCGCCGCCATTCCAGCGAGATCAACCAGATGGTCAAAGGTGTCATGGTAGAAAGCTATATCGAACCAGGCAGCCAGAAGATCGGAGAACACTGCTACGGCAAATCCATCACCGACCCATGTCTGGGATGGGAAGATTCCGAAAGACTGATCTACGAGATTGCTGAAGGACTGTAATCTTAAAATTTTATTGTCCGGTTCTTTCTGAACTTTGGATATTCGTAAAAAAGCAGGCCGATATTGAATAAATATCAGCCTGCTTTCATAAATTATCTCTTCTTATTCTCTTCTAATATTCCCAGTGGTTTCTGCTTCTTATCCACATACACCCACTTTTTCTCTGTGGTACTGTAACTCCATCCGGAAGTACCGCTGCTGGTTTCGTTGAAGTAGTACCAGATTCCGTCGATCAGCTTCCAGCCAGTTACCATGGCTCCAGTCTTTGGATCTAAGTAATAGCGGTGACCGTCCTGGGGATCGGTGAACCAGCCGGTCTTCATGGCGCCCTGGGTGCCATCGGAGACTGGATTTAAGTAGTACCAGCGGCCATCGGTGTCCATAAACCAGCCGGTATCCATGTAGCCGTCTGCTCCGAAATGATACCAGGAAATGGTTCCGTTGTAGGTCAGCTTTTTCCAGGTGCTGCGTACATAAAGGCCTTTGAAATCGTAATATCTCCATCTGGTAATGCCATTGACCTTCTTCGCACTCCAGGTGCTGCGCTCTGTATCACGGCTTGTACTGCGGGAAGTTCCTGTGCTGGAATTGCCCTTATTAGAACCATTTGTGCCAGAGTCATCTTTACCCGAATCGTTTTCTCCAGAGTTTATCTGCTCCAATACCGCTTGTGCTTTCACACGCTTTCCGTCTGCGCGGTCAATCATATCCAGCAGTTCCAATGTAAACTCTGTATACAAAGTACCATTGATCTCCCATCCCTTAAACAGATATCCACTCTTATTTACGGTCGGAAGCGCCTCGCCAACCTGCTCCAAGGTATAACTTCTGGTTCCAATGCCATTGTCGTAAAGAATGGAACCGGTTCGTCCATCTGATAACAGCTCGAAGGTACTGAATCCATCTTTATTAACAAATTCTGCCATGTTCACCCCATTTTCCACTGTCACGGTTACTGGGTAATACACTTCTTTTCCACTATGCAAAATATGTCTGATAAATAAATTCTCCACCGGATAATCCATCGGAAGCGGAATGGTAATCGTTACCGGAGTGTCTACCTGATACGAAATTCCAGTTCCGATCACAATGGTATTTTTAGCAATTCCACTTTCTTTCATGGACTCACCAGTTCCAGCAGTCGTTGCTTTCACATTGTATCTGGCATTGATCTCCAGGGAAATGATCCGTTTTCCATTTTCCTCGGTTACACCGTTCACTGCCACTTCCATGTAAGGCTCTACCACCAGCTTTACCG
>CAKRWX010000090.1 GCA_934418055.1 uncultured Lachnospiraceae bacterium | reverse complement strand
CTTTTTGGCGGCCCCTACAGGCCGCGCTGCCAAGCGTATGACAGAGGCCACAGGCTACGAGGCCAAGACCATCCACCGGTTGCTGGAACTGACCGGAACGCCGGGAGAGGGCGATGACACCAGCAGCATGCATTTTGAGCGGAACGAGGAGAATCCACTGGACGCAGACGTGATCATCATTGATGAGATGTCCATGGTAGATATCCAGCTGATGCAGAATCTATTAAAAGCGGTCAATGTGGGAACCCGACTGATCCTGGTAGGGGATGTGAACCAGCTTCCATCGGTAGGACCGGGAAATGTATTAAAAGACATGATCGCCTCCGAGCAGTTCAATGTGGTGAAGCTGACCCATATTTTCCGTCAGGCAGCGGAGAGCGATATCATTGTCAATGCCCATAAGATCAATGAGGGGGAGCGGGTGGATCTTGCCAAGCGGAGCCGGGATTTCCTTTTTATCCGCCGGGAAAACCCGGACGCCATCATCAGCGCCATGCTGACGCTCATCACCCAGAAGCTGCCCGGTTACGTGAACGCCAAGCCATTTGACATCCAGATCATGACACCTATGCGAAAAGGGGCACTGGGGGTGGAGCGGCTGAATACCATATTGCAGTCTTTTTTAAACCCACCAGATAAGGCAAAACCGGAAAAAGAGATCGGAGGCATCACATTCCGTCTGGGAGATAAGGTGATGCAGATCAAGAACAATTATCAGATGGAGTGGGAAGTGCGGAATAAATATGGAATCCCCATGGATAAGGGAAGCGGCGTTTTCAATGGCGATACGGGGATCATCCGGGAGATCAACCTGTTCACGGAAGAACTGACCGTGGAATTTGACGAGGGGAAAATGGTGGAATACAGCTTCAAACAGTTAGAAGAACTGGAACTGGCCTACGCCATCACCATCCATAAATCCCAGGGAAGTGGTGCGACAAGTTCGCGTATGAAAAGTGCGCGTACAGTTGCTTAATTTTAGCAGTTGTAAACTGATAAGTCGAGTAGTCAAATGATAGAGCCGCCCTTTGGTGGATAACCCTCTTGAAGGACTACCCCTAAGACCGCGACAGGCATTGCGATGAAAATTGCTTTGTCTGAGAGCTCGCAGAGGTCGGCAGAAGAAGTACCTAAATGTTTAGTAAATACTTTTAGTATGACTGGTACAAAAGTGGCTAGAGTCCGCCCGTCTGAAATTAGTACGAAAAACACATGGGAAACGATATGCCGGGGGTCTATAAAATCTATATGGTGAGAATGTTCTGTCGAAGGAACTGACGAATTTCCGAATGTACGGGTCTAAACTGGCGAGAATGCGAAAGCATTTGTCTCTGAGCGAGGCGTTGGTGAGGTCTAGTAAAAATCGCGAACTATGAAAAACCTTATGTGCGGCAGGCGCACAACAAGCCAACAGGTCTATAGGAAACACCTAAGTAGATATGAAAAGATAGATTTATCGGAACTTGGAAAGGTATCAAATACGACGAAGTCGTACAAGCAGACGAAGAACAATAAGCTGCTGAATTGGTGCTGAAAAGTAGTGGTCGAAGTGATGATATCTCCTGTAATGGGAGAAGGAGCAATGGCCACAAGTCAATGTAACATTGAAATCTATATACATTAGAACATTGGATGTGAGTAAGCCAAAAAGAGGCATCTTCAGAAATGGAGGTGATAACCAATGGATGGCAAGCAAGCACAACGACAGCCCACGGAATATAAACAGGCTGTCAGGAAAAAGAAAAAGGTTAATAAACTACGTTTCACAGAATACTACGGTATGCAAACGAAATTGGATGAATTGTACCAACAAAGCTGTGACGGTCAAATATTTGACAGGTTAATGACAATAATAACGTCAGAAGAAAATATAGCCATGGCCTATAGGTGCATCAAAAGGAATACAGGGAGCAAAACTCCTGGAACCGACAAACTTTCGATGCAGGATATTGAAAAGTTGGAGTCTGATGAGGTAATTCGTAAAGTTCGAAATATCCTATCCAACTACAATCCGCGCCTGGTTAGACGTGTCGAGATACCAAAGCCGAATGGAAAAACTCGCCCATTAGGTATCCCATGTATTTGGGACAGACTAATACAACAGTGTATCCTACAAGTTTTAGAACCCATTTGTGAAGCAAAGTTCTTTGAACATAGTTATGGATTTAGACCCCTTAGAAGTGCCGAAAACGCAGTAAATGACGTGACGCGGTACATACAGAGGTCGCATCTGTACTATATGGTGGAAATTGACATTAAAGGTTTCTTTGATAATGTTGATCACACCATTCTCATAAGACAAATGTGGAACATGGGAATTCGAGATAAGCAACTCTTATGTATTATCAAAAAGATACTGAAAGCAAAGATACAGATGCCCGATGGAAGCATTGTTGAGCCAACGAAGGGTACTCCACAAGGTGGTATCATTTCACCACTCTTGGCGAACATCTGTCTCAATGATTTCGACTGGCACATGGAAAGCCAGTGGAGCGAACATCCCCTAACCACTAAGTGGAAAGGAGGAGCAGCCCCTAATGGGACTCCCAGTAAAGGAAGTGCCTTTAGAGAAATGCGTAAGACTAACCTTAAAGAACTGCACGTAATTCGATATGCTGATGATGTGAGGATCCTCTGTGCTACATATGAGGATGCGAGCAAGGTCATGTATGCGTCTAAAGAATGGTTGAAAAAGAGGCTTCGCCTTGAAGTCTCGGATGAAAAAACCAAAATTACTAATCTTCGAAAGAAGAGAGGTGAATTCCTTGGATTTACATTCAAAGCTGTACCTAAACGGAATACGTTTACTGTGGAATCGCACATGTGTGACAAAGCAATTGAACGAACCGTAAAGACTATTCGCGAGCAGGTAAAAACCATCGAACATGCCGGTGACCCGGACATCATTCGTTCGGAAATATCTAAGTACAACTCTCTTATTAGAGGAGTACATCAATACTACCAGATTGCGACTCATATAAGTGAAGACTGCCAACAGATACACCACAGGACGTTCAGGGCTATCTATAACCGTTTACATCCGGAAATAGGAAGAATGGACAAGCACTCTGACGACTACAAGAGATATGGTAAAGCATACAGAGTACCTAAAGTTAACGGCACTGCGTTGTTACCTATTTACTTTTGTGCTCACCATAATCCGCTTGGTAAGAAAAAGAGCGCAAACCTGTATACAGCCGAAGGCAGGACAACAAAGCATGAAAAACTTACATTTGCTAACTCAGATTTGCTTAATCTCATGGCCTCCAACCCAGTTAGGGGTAGAAGTGTGGAATATAATGATAACAGACTCTCGCTCTTTGCGGGGCAAGCAGGAAAATGTGGTGTTACAGGAATTGCATTCTTAGACATTACAGAGATTCACTGCCATCATAAAATTCCACTATCAAGAGGGGGAAATGACAAATATTCAAATCTGATACTGGTACTAAACCCAGTCCATAAGCTGATACATGCCAAGAAAAAAGAAACAATCGAATCATATATGTCGTTATTAAACTTAAATGAAAAGCAACTGGAGAAACTTAATACATTGAGAAGTCTTGCTGAATTGGACATCATAAGTCCGGAAAAGTGGGATTCATCAAACAACTAACCTTTACCTTTTTTTGTTTACTTAACATTATAATGTATCAAAGATTCAGAACCTACATTGATGGAACGCCGTGTGCGTTGAAAGGCGCATGCACGGTGTGGATCGGGGGAAAATCTGGAGATAACTTCAAAGGATTACCTATCGATATAGTACCCGGCGGTGATCATCCCGGTCCACAGCGGCCCGCGGATGCTGATGACCCGCAACCTGCTCTACACCGCCGTGACCAGGGCCAGAACCTGCGTCTGCTTAGTGGGCCTGCCAGACACCTTCCATGCCATGGCAGCTAATCAAATCGAACAAAAACGTTATTCCGGTCTTCAGGACCGGATTGGAGAGCTGGCGGCTTTATAAAAAGCCGCCGGAAAGCTCCGTCAGCCATTTCGGCAGAAAATCCAGAAGAAATCAGATAGAATTGCAGGAGGTATTTTCGTATTGCAATTAGAAGAAAAAATAAAAGTAACGTGTATACAAAATGCAGTAAAACAGGGCCAGGAAAGATTATTGGATCTTATTTTCCCACGCCGTTGTCCCGTCTGCGGAGAGATCGTCACCCCCAAAGGTGAACTGATCTGCCCGCCCTGCATCAGGAAACTCTCTCCCGTCCACCAGCCCGTCTGCCTCAAATGCGGCAAAGAATTAGAAAGCAGCCGCATGGAATTCTGCTACGACTGCACCCGCCATCACCGCTCCTTTGAGCGGAATCTGGCCCTCCTCAACTACAACGACACTGCCTCCCAATCCATGTCCGCCATTAAATACAAAAACAAGCGGGAATACCTGGATTTCTACAGCGAGGCCCTCTGGCTGCGGTTTGGCAGGCAGATCCATTTCTGGAATCCGGACTATCTGGTTCCGGTGCCCATCCATCCGTCCAGAAGGAAAGTCAGGGGCTTTAACCAGGCGGAGGTGCTGGCAGAGAAATTAAGTGAAAAATCCGGGATCCCAGTCTGCCTGGATGCGTTAAAAAGGATCCGGAAAACAGCGCCACAGAAAACCCTGGACAGCTCCGCCAGATTTCACAACTTAGAGCAGGCTTTTAGTCCAGGTGCAATTCCGTCACAAACCAGGAGCGTGCTTTTGATTGATGACATTTACACCACAGGAAGCACCATGGAAGCCTGTACCCGGATTCTCTTAAAAATGGGCGTGGAGCAGGTCTACGGTTTGACGGTCTGTATTGGCAAAAATTAGAAATTAGAAAATAAAATAAAAAAAAGATTGACGTTGCAATCGTCCTGTGTTATAGTTATTGGGCGAATGGAAGAAGATAGGTCTTTTTTTTATGCTCAAAATTCATTTTCAGCTGAAAAAGAGATCCGCAACACACAACAACGAAATTTAAAGTGGAGGTGGAAGTCGTGCGCACAAGAATTACACTGGCATGTACAGAATGCAAACAACGTAATTACAACATGACAAAGGATAAGAAAACTCATCCGGACAGAATGGAAACCAAGAAGTATTGCAGATTCTGTAAGAGACATACTTTGCACAAAGAAACAAAGTAATCAGGTTGAGTAAAGGACGTGAAAGAATGGGAGAAACAGCGGGCAAAGAGAAAGTGAAAAAAAACTTTTTCAAAGGTTTGAAAGCTGAGTTCAACAAAATCATCTGGCCGGATAAGGATACAGTAGGCAAGCAGACAGTTGCTGTTATCGTTTGCTCTGTAGCTTTGGGCTTAATCATTGCGCTCCTGGACCTGATCATTAAATATGGTCTTAGTTTCATTTTATAATAAGGGCAAAGGTGAATTGTATGGCAGAAGCAAATTGGTATGTAGTCCATACCTATTCAGGCTATGAGAACAAAGTCAAAGTCGATATTGAAAAGACGATTGAAAACCGGAATCTTCAGGATCAGATCCTGGAAGTATCCGTTCCCATGCAGTCCGTAGTCGAAATCAAAAACGGCGTGGAGAAGGCTGCTGACAAGAAGATGTTCCCGGGTTATGTGCTGATTCACATGGTTATGAACGATGATACGTGGTATGTAGTTCGTAACACCCGTGGAGTGACCGGATTTGTCGGACCGGGATCTAAGCCGGTTCCTTTAAGTGAAGAGGAGATGGCTGGCCTGGGCTTTACCGCACCTGATGTAGTCGTAGACTTTATGGTTGGAGACGCTGTTGTTGTAACGGCAGGTGCATGGAAAGATACCGTTGGTCTGATCAAGACGATCAACGAAGCTAAGAAAACCATCACGATCAATGTCGAGATGTTCGGCCGTGAGACACCGGTTGAACTGGCATTCACTGAAGTGAAGAAGATGTAACTTAATGCAACAAGTGGGAGGGACATCCCCCGACATTACCACAATATTTTAGGAGGTGCCTAATTATGGCAAAGAAAGTAACAGGATATATCAAATTACAGATTCCAGCAGGCAAGGCTACACCAGCACCACCAGTTGGTCCTGCACTAGGTCAACACGGTGTTAATATCGTACAGTTCACCAAAGAGTTCAACGCAAGAACTGCTGATCAGGGTGATCTGATCATCCCAGTAGTTATTACCGTATATGCAGATAGAAGCTTCAGCTTCGTAACTAAAACTCCACCAGCTGCTGTTCTGTTAAAGAAGGCTTGCAAACTGAAATCCGGTTCTGCAACACCTAACAAGACAAAAGTAGCTACAATCTCTAAAGCAGAGCTTCAGAAGATTGCAGAGTTAAAGATGCCAGACTTAAACGCAGCAAGCGTTGAATCTGCTATGAGCATGATCGCTGGTACTGCAAGAAGTATGGGTATTACTGTTGAGGAATAATTCACAACAGCTGGAACTTTAAAAACGTGGGAGGGCAATCCCCGACAATACCACTAGGAGGTTATTTGGAATGAAAAGAGGAAAAAGATACGTAGAGGCTGCTAAGTTAGTAGACCGTGCTACTCTTTATGATGCAGCAGACGCATTAGCTATCGTTAAGAAAGCAGCTGTTGCTAAATTTGATGAAACTGTAGAGGTTCACATCAGAACCGGTTGTGACGGACGTCACGCTGATCAGCAGATCCGTGGTGCAGTAGTTCTGCCTCATGGAACTGGTAAAACAGTCAGAATCCTGGTATTCGCAAAAGGACCTAAGGCTGACGAGGCTGCAGCAGCAGGCGCAGATTTCGTAGGTGCTGAGGAACTGATTCCGAAGATCCAGAACGAAGGCTGGTTAGATTTCGATGTAGTTGTAGCTACACCTGATATGATGGGTGTTGTTGGTCGTCTGGGCCGTGTACTTGGACCGAAGGGCTTAATGCCAAACCCAAAAGCTGGTACCGTTACTATGGACGTAACCAAAGCTATCAACGAGATCAAAGCTGGTAAGATCGAGTACAGACTTGATAAGACCAATATTATCCACGTGCCAGTTGGTAAAGCTTCTTTCACAGAAGAGCAGTTGGCGGACAACTTCCAGACGCTTATGGATGCCATCATCAAAGCAAAACCAAGCACACTGAAAGGTGCTTACATCAAGAGCGCTACCGTTACCTCTACTATGGGACCTGGCGTAAAACTGAATGTAGGTAAATTAGTGAACTAGTTTTAAATTGTTGTTGACATACACAATAAATTATGATATAATACGCAAGTATTGAATGCCGAAGACAGCAGGTGCCGTAAGGCTTAAGGTGATAACGCCTGCCGAGGACATGTACAAGATTCACTTTTGTGATTTGTAAAGTCTCTCTGTCTTGGACAGAGAGACTTTTTTACATTGTTTCGGACCTCAATACCAAAATAAATAAGGAGGTAAACCAATCATGGCAAAAGTTGAGTTAAAGCAGCCAGTTGTTGCTGAAATTTCTGAACTTCTTAACGGTGCTCAGACAGCAGTAGTTGTTGATTACCGTGGCCTTACTGTAGAGCAGGATACACAGCTGCGTAAACAGTTAAGAGAAGCAGGAGTTACTTATAAAGTATACAAAAACACCATGATCCGCTTTGCAGCTAAGGGAACCGCATTCGAAGCCCTGGAGCCAAACCTGGAAGGACCTACAGCATTAGCTGTATCCAAGACAGATGCTACTGCTCCTGCTAGAATTCTTGCTGAGTTCGCTAAGAAAGCTGACAAGCTGGAGATCAAGGGTGGCGTTGTAGAGGATACTTACTACGACGCAAAGGGTATGCAGGCTATCGCTACAATCCCATCCAGAGAGGTTCTTCTGGGCAGATTACTGGGCAGCATGCAGTCCCCAATTACAAACTTCGCTCGTGTGCTTAATCAGATCGCTGAGAAGCAGGAAGCTTAAGTTTGTATCAGGTTTTTAAAACCGATTAAACAACGAAACATTAATTATAAAATATTATACGGAGGTATCTAACAATGGCAAAATTAACAACCGCTGAGTTTATCGAAGCTATCAAAGAGTTATCTGTTTTAGAGTTAAACGAGTTAGTAAAAGCTTGTGAGGAGGAGTTCGGTGTTTCCGCAGCAGCTGGTGTTGTTGTAGCAGCAGGTCCTGCAGCAGAGGCAGCAGAGGAGAAGACTGAGTTCGACGTTGAGTTAACTGAGGTTGGTCCTAACAAGGTTAAAGTTATCAAAGTTGTTCGTGAAGCTACTGGCTTAGGCTTAAAGGAAGCTAAAGACGTAGTTGATGGCGCTCCAAAGGTAGTTAAAGCTGGCGCATCCAAAGAGGAAGCAGAGCAGATCAAGACCGCTCTGGAGGCTGAGGGAGCAAAAGTTACTCTTAAGTAATTTTGATTTTCCATTGCTGATCAACACCCGGAATCGTATGGTTCCGGGTGTTTTTACATGGTTCTTCCTTGACAGAAAATGCCGGGGATGATATAATAATTATGTATTCGAAGTGAGCTTTTGATTCACATATTTTTGTAAGTCATTTGGCATCAGTTGATTTACAAAAATATGTGATTTTTTTGTTTCACCCCGAATCATCATATTATTTTTAGGAGGTACCATCATGAATAAGGGTACAGTTAAGTGGTTCAACGCAACAAAGGGATATGGCTTCATCACAAACGATGAGACTGGCGAAGAAGTATTC
>CAKRWX010000089.1 GCA_934418055.1 uncultured Lachnospiraceae bacterium | reverse complement strand
GCGCCATTATAAGCGGCAAGTAAAACGGTGATATGCTGGCTCATGACTGCTTCTCCCCGACCTGTTCTGCTGTTCCTGTCGCTGTTCCTACTGTTGTTCCTACTGTTGTTCCTGCCGCTGTTCCTGCTGTTGTTCCTGCTGTTGTTGCAGCTTTCCCACCTTGTTTTCGTGCATCTACCACCTTCATCCCCAGTCTCCGGCTGATCTCCCACCGCAGTGCCGGGCACACCACTGTCAGATAGTCCATGCCATGATAAAGCAGCATATACAACCGCTTTCCACCCTGCTTTTTTGCCCCTTTCCATGGGGTCATCGCCAGGTATTTCTCATAAGCCCTGCGATAATGATTCAGATTTCCCGCAATCCAGGGCCGCTCATCGCCCATGTAATGGATGATCACCGGATGCTTCTTCGCCAGACAGAACTGGCGTTTTTCCACCTGCCGGTAAGATGGCCCATGCTTGCATAATTCTTCATAAGAAAAATACCGGTAATTGGTGAAAAAGTTATATCTCGGGGTCATGGGCAGAATCTCTCCCTTTAGCGCCCCGTTGATGGTGTCCTGGTCGCAGGCAAAAAGGCTTCCGTCTTTCGATCCATAGAAGTCCAGCAGCCGTTTTTCCACGCCATCGGCTCTCCATCTCTCCAGATCGATCAGCAACACTCCAGAATTAAAGTAAGGATCCTGTTCTTTAAGACCGATTTCCTGTTTCACCACCTGGTAAATGGTCGGCTCCATAACCGCGCCAGCCACATGTCCTTTCAGATCCAGATTCCACAGGTTTCCAATGGACTGCACCACCACTGTATCGCAATCCAGATACAGCACCCGTTTTACTGTCTTAGGCAATAGTGTTCCAATAAACAGACGGCTCATGGCGCTGATATCAAATCCACGGGTATCGATCTCATAATCAAACCGGTCCCGAATATCCGTCAGATCCAGAAGCTCCAGATTCCGGTGATACCTGTCCGCAATCTTCTGCAATTTCTGTCTGCTCTCCTCCGTGATTCCCACCGAAAGCACATAAACGGTGATCTCTTCTGCCTGCTGATTGCGGTCAAACAGGGAAATCATGGAAACCGCCAGGTGTCTGGCGTAAAGATCATTGGATGCGTATACAATATCCACAGTTCTACCTCCCGGTCACATCTTGTGCCAGTCTCCCTCTGGCCCATCATTTCGTTACGATTTACCCGTTGCACAGGCACACGTGTGACTCTCGCATAATTAATGATTATTATACTGGACTTTCCACAAAAAGAAAATGCAATTTTCCCAAATTTTATGTTCCATTTTCTATAATCTGTGCTATAATTCTTTTGTAAATTTGATACCAATGGGGCATTAGCGCAGTTGGGAGCGCGCAACATTCGCATTGTTGAGGCCACGGGTTCGACTCCCGTATGCTCCATTTTCTTCATCGGAGGGTCGTTTGTTCACCAGAAACAAAGGCTGGATAAGATGCAGGTTGAGATGCCTGTTTCTTATCCGGCCTTTTTTCTTGCATAGATGGGTTGTTTTTTTCTTTATCATTTCATAACGGGAGGATTTTTATTTATGAACCAGGAAAACACCTTCACCAGCGGCAAAATTCTAAAACCGCTGATTCTTTTTGCCGTGCCTATACTTTTTGCTCTGTTTTTACAAGCCATGTACGGTGCCGTAGATCTTTTGATCGTAGGGAAATTCGCCACTTCCGCAGATGTTTCCGCCGTATCCACCGGATCCCAGATCATGATGACTCTGACAAACCTGGTCAGTAGCTTCGCCATGGGAACCACCGTGCTTCTGGGACAGCAGATCGGCTGTGGCGATAAGAAAAGCGGTGGACGGACTGTCGGCTGCGCCATCGCTCTTTTTACCGTGATCGCCCTTGGAATGACCATCTTTCTGGTGGTATTCGCCCCACAGATCAGTTCCATCATGCACGCTCCGGAAGAAGCCTTTCTCCAGACAACCGCTTATGTACGGATCTGCGGAGCTGGTATGCTGGTCATCGTCGCTTACAACCTGATCGGCTGTATCTTCCGCGGCCTGGGTGATTCCAAAACACCGCTCTTTACCGTGGCTATCGCCTGTGTCTGCAACATCGCCGGAGATCTGCTATTATGCGCGGTTTTCAAAATGGGAACCGCCGGAGCTGCCATCGCTACTGTATTTGCGCAAATTATCAGCGTCATCGTTTCCTTTGGTATGATCCGAAAGAAAGAACTACCCTTTGAACTTCACCGAAATCACATCCGCTTCCACAGCGCAACGTTGAAGAAAATGACCGCCCTTGGCGCTCCCATCGCCCTGCAGGATCTGCTGGTCAGCATCTCTTTCCTGATCATTCTGGCCATCGTCAACTCCATCGGCGTCACTGCTTCCGCCGGCGTCGGCGTGGCTGAGAAAGTTTGTGCTTTTATTATGCTGATCTCTTCCGCCTTTATGCAGTCCATTTCTGCTTTTGTCGCCCAGAACTACGGCGCTGGCAGATTAGACCGGGCGGTAAAAGCCCTGCATTACGGTGCTGGCGTTTCCTTTGTCATCGGCGTCTGCATGTTTTTCATCACCTATTTTCACGGAGACACGCTGGCAGCCATCTTCTCCTCTGACCCAGAGGTCATTGGAGCCGCATTCGATTATCTGAGGGCTTACGCCATCGACTGTATGTTTACGGCTATTTTCTTCTGCTATACAGGATTTTATAATGGCATCGGCATGACTAAATTCGTCATGATCCAGGGAATCATCGGTGCCTTCGGTGCCAGAGTACCGGTTTCCTATTTCATGAGCCGGTTGGCTGATACATCTCTGTTCCTGATCGGACTGGCTACACCAGTGTCTTCCGTATTGCAGCTGGTGTTGTGCTTGGGATGTATGTTCTATATAAAGCGAAAGGGGAAATTCGTAATTCCTCAACAATCATAATCATAAATCCACCAACAGAATCTGCCACTGGCGTTTTCCGTGGATGAACCGAAAAAGAGGACTTGATGCAGCGAATCACATCAAGTCCTCTCTCTTTTTATCTCTTAATCTTACACTTCAAAAATCAGATCGCCATAGCTTGGGAATGGCCACAGTTCCTTATCAACCAGCATCTCCAGTTCGTCAGCCGGTTTTCTCAGTGCTGCCATAGCTGGAACGACTTTGTCATGATATGCATGAGCACACAGACATGCATCGGAGATTGCCAGGCTTTCTTCTGTGATATCTTCCAGAGCTGCTAACGCAACCTTCATATCAGATAACAGTGCAGATGTCTCAATCAGTAACTCAGACTGAACGCTGGTATCTGCCTCTGGGCAAGCGGCTTTGATCTTGCCTAAGGAATCTGCCAGGCCAGTGGTGTACTTGATCACTGCTGGGATGATCTGCTTGCCGGCCATATCGATCATGGTCTTTGCCTCGATGTTGATGGCTTTTGCATATGCCTCGTACTCAACCTCTGCACGGGACTCCAACTCTGCCTTGGTGAATACGCCAAACTCCTCGTACAGTTTTACTGCCTTTGCAGTGGTCAGTGCCGGGATCGCGTCTACCATGGAAGTGATGTTCGGAAGGCCACGTCTTCCAGCTTCCTCTACCCATGCGTCAGAGTAACCGTTGCCATTGAAGATGATTCTTCTGTGGTCAGCTAACATCTTCTTGATCATGTCATGAACTGCCATATCGAAGTCATCTGCCTTCTCCAGCTCATCTGCTGCTTCCTTGAATGCCTCAGCAACGATGGTATTTAATACGACGTTTGCGGGAGCAACGGAATCAGAAGAACCAACCATACGGAACTCAAACTTGTTACCGGTAAATGCAAATGGGGACGTACGGTTACGGTCCGTTGCGTCTTTATCCAGATCTGGCAGTGTAGCAACGCCTGTCATCAGCTTGCCGCCCTTCTTAGAATGAGTTGCCTCACCAGTGCTGCATAACTGATCGATCACATCCTCCAGCTGATCGCCTACGAAGATAGAGATGATTGCTGGCGGTGCCTCATTTGCACCCAGTCTGTGATCATTTCCAACGTCAGATGCAGCTTCACGAAGCAGATCTGCGTGAGTATCAACTGCCTTCATGATACAAGCCAGAACTAACAGGAACTGAATGTTCTCATGAGGAGTATCTCCAGGATTCAGTAAGTTGATGCCATCATCAGAAGTTAAGGACCAGTTGTTGTGTTTACCGGAACCATTGACACCTGCAAATGGTTTCTCATGAAGCAGACAGCTCATCTGGTGACGCTCTGCAATCTTCTTCATGGCCTCCATGACGATCTGGTTATGGTCAACTGCCAGGTTTGCCTGATCGTAGATCGGAGCCAGCTCATGCTGTGCAGGAGCAACCTCGTTATGCTGTGTTTTCGCGGTTACACCTAATTTCCACAGTTCCTCATTTAACTCTTTCATGAAGGAACCGATTCTCTCAGGGATTGCACCAAAGTAATGGTCATCCATCTCCTGCCCCTTAGGAGGCATCGCGCCAAATAAGGTACGTCCAGTATAGATCAGATCTTTTCTCTGTAAATATTTTGCACGGTCAACCAGGAAATACTCCTGCTCCGGTCCAACGGATGGAACCACACGTTTTGCAGTGGTGTTGCCGAATAATCTCAAAATTCTTAATGCCTGCTTATCAATGGCCTGCATGGAACGAAGAAGTGGTGTCTTCTGATCCAGTGCCTCACCAGTGTAAGAGCAGAATGCGGTAGGAATACATAAAGTAACACCCAGAGCGTCCTCACGGATAAATGCTGGGGATGTACAATCCCATGCTGTATAACCTCTTGCCTCGAAAGTAGCACGAAGTCCGCCAGATGGGAAAGAAGAAGCATCTGGCTCGCCTTTTACCAGTTCTTTGCCAGAGAACTCCATGATCACCTTACCCTCGGAATCTGGAGCGGAAATGAAAGAATCATGTTTCTCAGCAGTTACACCAGTTAACGGCTGGAACCAATGAGTATAATGGGTAGCTCCTCTCTCGATTGCCCAGTCTTTCATGGCGTGAGCTACTACGTCAGCAATAGAGGGATCCAGTTCTGTACCATCCTCGATGGTCTTTTTCAGTTTTTTGAAAACGCTTTTTGGAAGTCGTTCTCTCATGACGGTTTCGTTGAATACGTTCTTACCGAAGATCTCGGCAACATTTACTAATTCGCTCATATCCTTCCATCCTCTCATCCTAGATTTCGTAACTACTCAATCGATTGCACAGTTACGATTTTTCATAATATTAACCTCAGGTCTGTGACCACTTTCTCTATTATAAGGGATTTGCTTAAGAAAATAAAGTTAGTATTCCTTATAACAGAAAAGGCGCTCTCCTTATGATAGGAGAACGCCTTTGTTCTTAAATAAGATAAACCTTTTATCCGAAAAAATCAAGTACTTTTTTTAATTATTCTGCTTTTCCTACAGAACCGAACAGTTCCATCTTCTCTTTTACAGTTGCTTTGATTGCCTCAGTACCTGGTGCAAGCAGCTTTCTTGGGTCAAATCCTTTGCCCTGCTGGTCCTTGCCCTCTTCGATGTACTTACGGGTTGCTTCCGCAAATGCAATCTGGCACTCAGTGTTTACATTGATCTTGGAAACGCCTAAAGAGATGGCTTTCTTGATCTGATCAGCTGGGATACCTGTACCACCGTGAAGAACTAATGGAAGATCGCCAACTTTCTCCTTAACAGCTGCCAGAGTCTCAAAGCTTAAACCTGGCCAGTTAGCCGGATATTTGCCGTGGATGTTGCCGATACCTGCTGCCAGGAAATCAACGCCCAGATCAGCAATCGCCTTGCACTCGTTTGGATCTGCGCACTCGCCCATACCGATAACGCCGTCTTCCTCACCGCCGATAGCACCAACCTCTGCCTCGATGGACATACCTTTTTCATGGCAGATCTTTACTAACTCAGAAGTTTTCTCTACGTTCTCAGCGATTGGATAATGGGAACCATCAAACATAACAGAAGAGAATCCAGCCTCGATGCACTTTAAGCATCCTTCATAGCTGCCGTGATCCAGATGCAGAGCAACTGGTACGGTGATGTTTAACTCTTCCAGCATACCGTTTACCATGCCTACGATGGTCTTGTAACCGGTCATATATTTACCTGCGCCCTCGGATACACCCAGGATGACTGGGGATTTTAACTCCTGCGCGGTCTGCAGAATTGCCTTTGTCCACTCCAGGTTGTTGATGTTGAAATGGCCTACTGCATACTTTCCTGCTCTTGCCTTGTCTAACATTTCTTTTGCTGGTACTAACATATTATAATCCCTCCGATTTCTATATGTTTTGCAACTGCCCCCTACATTCTATCCTATGTTTTCTCACAGCAAGCGCAAATAAACGCTCTAGCTGGCGGAACAGCCACATATTGATTCCGTCATGAAAAATGGCGGTCAACTCACACCTTTAAGTATACACGAATTTCCTCGTTTTGCCAACGCCCAAACCCTTAGATTCCCAGAATTTTTGCGACAGTTTTCTTCATATCCTGCACATCGCACTCTAAATTGTGGCGAATCTGAGCGTTGCGGATCTCTTCTACTGCTTTCGGGATCTGTACGCCAGATACCCGGCTCAGTTCATCAATCACTGCAAACTCGTCATCCGGTAACTTCTCATCGCTGATGGCTTCCATGACGCTTCTGGAAAACTTATATGGGCTCGCCGTGGATGCAATAACCGTCTTCGCCTCATCTCCAGTATTCTTCTTATACTGCTGGTAAACGGCAGATGCAACGCCAGTATGGGTATCGATCACATAGCCAGTCTCGTCATACAGTTCCTTAATAGCAGCTGCATCCTCTGCCTCTGTAGCAAATCCGCCGCAGAAATCAGCCATTTTCTCTTTCATTTCCGATGTTACGGTATAATGTCCCTCAGTACTTAACTGGTTCATCAGTTTTGCAGTCTGAGCCGCGTCACATCCAGTGCTTAAATAAATCAGACGCTCTAAGTTGCTGGAGATTAAAATATCCATGGATGGAGAGGTTGTCAAAATAAAGTCTCTCTGACGGTCATAAGTTCCTGTCTGGAAGAAATCGTACAAAACCTTATTGTCATTGGACGCACAGATCAGCTTCTTGATCGGCACGCCTAACTGTTTTGCAAAATAAGCTGCTAAAATGTTGCCAAAGTTGCCAGTCGGAACAGTCACATTGATCTCTTCGCCGTCTTTGATCTCTTCGTTGGCTAACAGGCTTGCGTATGCGTATACATAATACACAACCTGTGGAACCAGACGTCCGATGTTGATGGAGTTGGCGGAAGAGAACTGGAATCCATGATCTGCTAACGCTGCGCCAAATTCCTTATCTGCGAAAATTTTCTTCACGCCAGTCTGGGCGTCATCGAAATTGCCGTGGATAGCCACAACAGAGGTATTGTCCCCTTTCTGGGTTACCATCTGTAACTCCTGGACACGGCTGACACCGTCCTTTGGATAGAATACGATGATTCTGGTGCCTGGAACATCGGCAAATCCAGCCATGGCTGCCTTACCGGTATCGCCGGAGGTTGCTGTCAGGATCACGATCTCCTTATCTGCATGATTCTTCTTCGCCGCAGTTGTCATAAAGTAAGGAAGAATGGATAATGCCATATCCTTAAAAGCGATGGTACTGCCGTGGAACAGCTCCAGATAATACGCACCATCTGCCTTTACTAACGGCGCAATGGCCTCTGTATCGAATTTGTCGTCATATGCTTTCTCGATGCAGTATTTTAACTCCTCTTCCGTAAAATCTGTCAGGAACAGCTTCATAACCTCATAGGCAGTCTCCTGATAGGTCTTGCCAGCCAGTTCCTTCATGGTCAGATCTAACTTCGGAAGCTCTGTCGGCATGAACAGGCCGCCGTCACAGGCCAGTCCTTTTAAAATTGCCTGGGAAGCCGTCACTCCCTGCTCGCCCCCACGGGTACTCTGATAAGATATGCTCATAGCAAAATTCCTTTCTCTTTAACAATGTAATGTACAACACTATTTTGTGTGCATTGTAGCATATTTTCCCAAGCAACGCAACCAAAAGGTTTATTGACATTTTCCGACAGAATGTCTATGATTAAACTACCAAAAAAATGTAACGAAAACCTTATTTTTTAGGATTTCAGAAAGAGGTATGTTATGATGCGTCATTCAAAAAAGGTACTTACTCTGGCCCTGGCTGCTGCCATGACTATGTCTTCTGCTTCTCTGGCATTCGCCATGCCTGGTGATGTTGGTAAATGTCTGGATTCCACTGTTTCTTCTGAAGCTGCAGTGATCTCTGATGCCTGGTGGAACGATTCCGTTGCTTCCTGGAATTACACTGGCAAATGTGATCATTTCGAAGTTCAGCTTTTCCGCAACGGAGAGCTGGTTCAGACCGAAACTACCATCGCTTCTGAGTTTGACTTTATTGAGACCCTATTAACTGAGGGAGACTATACGTTCCAGGTTCGCCCGGTTAGCAACGGCCAGACTTCTGACTGGACGGTTACTTCCAACACCTACTTATCCCGTCCAGGCCAGCCAACCCATATCCATGCCAACGGCCATCGTGCTTCCATCGCTCCACTGGATGACAAGACACCTGGCGTTTCCACCGGTATGTGGGTATCCACCGTTGATGACAATGGCAACACCCAGTGGCAGTACATCCACG
>CAKRWX010000088.1 GCA_934418055.1 uncultured Lachnospiraceae bacterium | reverse complement strand
GAGGTATACGTCGGCGCATGATCGTCCCACAGATCCTGATTGGCCACCCGGATGGCAGCAAAAAACTTCTCATAATTCGGTGTATTTCCATTGCGTTCCAAAATAGAAGTATATCCCAGATTCTGTGCTTTCTGGATCATGCCATCTGGACCATAGCTATACAAACTTTCGTTGGCGATCACTGCATCATAAGAATTTTTCTGAATCGGCAGCTGACGATGAAGCACCCTGGTATAAATCCTTGGAACCAGCCCTGGATAGTGTTTCTTCTCTTCTAAAATCGAAATGGCATTTCCCTTCTTATCCACCCAGCAGACTTCTCCCGATTCATCCCGGTAAAGGCTTTCCAGATTGGATTTCAGATAGATTTTGAACCGGAATCCAGGCAATTTTCCTTCTCCCGGAGTCTGATCTCCATATTCCTTTGCATTTTCCCTGTTTTGAATGGTCTTCACGATCTGAACCTTCTGCTGAATGATCCGTTCCTGCAAACCAACGGGATTTTTTCTGGTATTTTCCCCGCTTCCCGGACGGCCTTCTCCGTCCTGCCACGGGCTGTCCTGACCCGGATAGCAAAGCTTCTGGAATTTCACATAGCTTCCCGTCTGTTCCGCTCCATCTTCTGCCTGCCGATAAGCTTTTACATAAACGCCCTTAAAATCCCGGTAATACGCGCCGCTTCCGATGACATCTCCTGTCTTCCAACCGCTATTTTGCTGGGCAAGATCCGCCGAAGTCAGCGTGATCAGTCGCTCTGGAACCACCAAACGCAGTTCCTGTTCCAATGGCTCTGTCTCATCCGTAAGCCGGTTTCCAAACTGATCTGTATAAGCGCCTGCCACATGAACATACTGTTTTCCACCAATGATCTGCACCGGAAGCTCTCTCCATACTTTCTCTTCCCTTGTCATCGTCACGGTTTTCGTGTCCTGACGCCACTGGGTTCTTTGAATTCTCTGTCCTTTGGCATCCAATGGCACCTCACCCACCTGATAAAAACAGGTCTCTCGGACCATTTTCGGAATGATCTGCCCACTGCCGTCAACCTGACTGTCCGGCATGAGGAGCATCGAATAATAACGGGTTCCTGATTCTGAAATCCGGACTGTCATTTCCGAAAATGTACCAAAGCTCTCCCCATCATTCTTGGAATAATGGGCATAAACATATCTTGGATCTTCCGTCAGATCATCCGGAAGATACTCCAACCGATGATACACGCTGATATTCCCGCCCGGTTCCATAACCCCGTAATTTTCTGGATTTCCAATGACTGCCCGATACAACGTGATTTCATAATGGTCTTTTGACTCTCTCACCTGTTCTACACCACCATAAGAAAGCCATGGATTTTCCTCATAATCGTCAAGAACCGCCCATAACGCCTCTTCCACTGTCACACGAATTCCATCCACAAACTTGGGAATCTGCACCGTCTGAACCGGGCTTCCATATGTGATTTCCGCTCCACGCTTTCCCCGGTCGTAAATTCCCCGTTCTACGGTAGAATACTGTCCATTTTCCGAAGGCGTCCGATATCCATTGGCCCGCAGCGCTGCTTCCAACTTCGCTTTGAAAAATACTTCCGAACCTGTGGTAAATGGCTTTTCCAGCATGTCCGCCACCTGATCTTCGTCCATTGACGAAACTGCCGATTTTATCACCACCTCCGTCTGTTCCCGGTCGATTTCTTTCCCAGATACCATCTTGAAATCATGGATACGGAGATTAGCTGGTTTTTCCTGCACTTCTATGGAACCATCCGCCTGATAACGGATGTATTTTCCTTCTTCTCCCGGTTCTACGGTCACAAAAACAGGATTTCCATCTGCATCCACGACTGGACGCTCCTGATAATCCCCATACGGGACCTGCACTTCTATGGTTTTTTCTCCCGCTTCCGCCCGGTAAGCCTTTGTACCAGACGGCAGATTCCCTAATAACACATCAAATCCTGCTGCTCCCGTCTTCTTTGACTGCACCATGAAAAAAAGTTCATTATAATCAGGATCATCATAAGAACCCGTTGGATTTTCGGATGGCCGGACTTCATAAAACAGATTTCTGGTTACCAGACCATAGCCTTCTCTCTGATCTTCCTTCCACTCTTGCTCAAAAGTCTGACCTGCATTGGTAAGTGCCTGGTTTTTGTTAGAAACAGAAAGCTCATAGCCCTCTGACCGGGTCAATTCCTTAATAAAGTAGTCACCAAGAAATAATGGCCGTCCAATCCAGCAGTTTCCATTTTCTGACTCTAAGTCAGTATAACTGCGGACATGATCGGTATCTCCCGTATAGTCATCCACGGTTTGATTCTTTGTATACAAATTTTTCGGTGCCCGGTCGACGAATCCGCTTTTTGTTTTCCGAATTTCTCCTGCTTCATAATCATAGACGTAACCTGGTGCCTCCGTATTAACCAGAAAAGAGGCGTCTCCATACTTGTCCGTTGTGGTCACCGCCACCAGATCACCTTTTTCGTACACAATGCCCGTTTTTCCATCGGGATGCCGGATCTCTTCCGCAGCAAACAGGCCATAAACTGCTCCTTCCAACACAGCATCCGCCTGCACTTCCCCATAAGAATCAAATCCCGGATGATCCGTTTCTCCCTGTTCCAGCATCATATCCCGCTTGTTGATATGGATTTCACCTTCTGTCCGGTGGTCGTAAACCCGGAACGCGTCTCCCTCTCCATCCTGGTTATTGCAATGGCTGTACTGATCCGAAGGGCCTTGGGGCTGGCTGTCACCGACACTTTCACTGGCTAATGCTTCCTCATAGGCTTTCTCGAATAGATCTGCGCCTCCTGTGCCGCTTTCGCCAATATCTTCCAGGTCATCTTCAGATTGCACCGTAATGGTATTCAGATGGCTTCTCAGACGATTTGATTGAACTGGATCATGGGCTTCTTCTTCGCCATCTTCAATCGCCTCTGCATTGGATGGTGTGTCACATCCTACATCTTGGGTCGCTCGTTTCACTTCATTCGGTGTCGCCCGATCCGCTTCCGATGCAGTCGCTTTTCCCATTTTGGTGGATGCTGCTTCGACGATTTTTGCCTCACTTGGCGTTGCTTTCTCTGCCAATGACGGTGTCGCCAGCTTTTCCTTCTTCGCATTATCACACAGAATCTCCAACACCTTCTCCGGCCATTTGATCACCTGCGGCTGGTACTGGAATGTACTGGCTTCTTCCACCGGATAGTATTGCTTTTCCATCTTTACCACCGCCGCTTGTTCCGTTTTCGCAATTCTGGAACTGAGACTGGCTGTGATCTGCCCGCTGTATTCTCCAGTAAACTGGGCATTTGCCCCATGTTCAGAAGAATCCGTCCGAATAATCTCGATCGGCACGTCATCCTGATGTTTTCCGTGAAGCACATAGCCCTCTCTGGCCTGTTCCTCCTGAAAAGCATAGCTGTACCGCAGCGAGATAAATGCCTCATACGTCTCTTCTGCATCCACCTGGCACCCCGACTGGACAAATGCCTCCTCTCCAGAAGCAGACGCATCCGCCCCATCATTTACCCAATGAAAATGGACTCCTGGATACTGGTCTGCATAATCCTCACAAGCATCCACGCACGCCTGCCAATCCTCCTGCAGACGCTCATTTTCTTCCTCTGCCGCATCAATCTCATCCTGGTTCGACACCTCTCCATTTTCATCGGTCTCCTCCTCTGGAACCTCTGCCAAAGTCGGTTCTGGATGCCCATCACAAAACGTCTTTTCATAATGGTATCCGTGGTTGATGGTCTGGTGAATCCGGCCATCATCTCCCGTATGTAAAGAAGAAACGAAGCGGAATCCGTCCCAGGTAACCGTATCATCCCTGTGATAACTGAGATATGGATCACCGCCACGACAGATCACCCCATAGCCATCCTCATCCTGGATCTGGTCCTGGTCATCAAACCGTTCATAAAGGCGGAAAATGGACCCTTCCAATGGTTTTCCGGTTTCATAATCATATTTATACAGCTGGACATTATAATTGGTCTCCCAGTCTTCTTCATGGCGATAGATTTTAAAATCCAGAGAACCTTCCGCTGTCCCAGATTTTCCTCCACCAACTGCCGCATAGAAACTGGCCTGTCCCATATCCATCTTTTCCTGGATATCCAGAAAAATGCACCGTTGATGACTTTCTAGTGGAACATTTCCACCTGCCACATGCTTGTGGGTTCCGGAACATTGGATACACTGCCATAATTCCAGGGTGTCCTCATATAGTTCTTCCGCCGACTGATACCCACCGCCAGCCCCAGCTCCATAGATTGTTCCTACGGTATCAAACATCACCTGAAGACTGGAAGCCGGATCTGAGGTATGAAACTGAATCGATGTATCCGTTTTCTCATAGCTCCAGCCCGTTGGAATGGCCGAAGTATATTCTGATCCATTCCAGAATTTCAGCGGAACTGTCCGGATAAAATCCCGGTCTTTTCCACCTGGATCAAAGGAAATAGTCAGGGTTTCCGGATCAATGGCATATGCATTTCCTCTGGAAGTATGACCTTCCAACACCGCCGGGCCAGCGCCGATGCTTCCACTGCCTGGCTTTCCACTGCCGGAACTTCCATCACCAGAACCACCACTTCCTCCAGTATTTCCAGAACCTCCTCCGCTCATCAGTCCGGCTAATGCCAGATACTCTTCTCCATGGGCTACCGCAAAATCCAGCCAGGCATATTTTTTCCTGGTGGAAGACAGATGCAGTAGTGTTCCCAGGTCACTCTGGGTTACGGCTGGTACTAACATTCGAAGGCCATTAGCTGCCGCTTTCTCATTGATCTGCTGGTAAACCTTGTTGATCGTCGGCATATTTCCAAAACTGGCCTCCATGGACAGCGCCGCCCAGAAAAGCAGCGCGGTCTCCGCACTGGAAAGTCCTGCCGAAGGCGCAAATGCCTGATATAAATCCCCGTCCGCACCATATCCATTAGCCGCAATTCCGCTATGGTCAATACAGTAATAATGCCAGGTAGAACTCCAGTAAGTATCTGTATTGCCCAGGTGATCGGATCCGGCCTCCGTCCGCATGGAAAATGGGAAATGGCCCGACGAGACCAAAATTGCAATCGCCAAAATACCTGCCAATATCCGTTTTTCCTTCTCATGCCGCCCCATCCATGGGTTTTTATGGAAAATCCTAGGTACTTTTTTCCGTATACTTTTGCACAGATTCTCTTTCAGACCCACGTTTTGTATTTTATGTAAATTTTCACTACATTCTCTTGATTTTTCTTCTTCCTTCATCCTCTCATTCCTGTCCTACTCTGCTATCCAGATCCATATCGGAATACAACGCACGCAGTTCTTCATCCGACAAGTTTGTATACAACTTCCGGTAATACTCAAACCAGGTAATTTCTCCCGCAAACAGCTTTGCGTCCCAATTTTTCTCTTCTTCCCGTTGTTTTTGCTGCTGTTGATACTCACTGCTCTGCTGACATTCTCGCTCATACCGATGGTATTCCGTATCAAAATCCACTGGGTAAACGGCTTTTTCCACTGGTGTTCCATTGGTGGTATCAATGCTTCCGTCCACTGCCATCCACTGACCATTTACTTTTACCATAGCGGACCGATGAAGATAGGAATGATCGTAAGTCACCGCCTCCAATCCCATAAACTGGGCCATTCGCTTGATGTCCGCGGCATAGTTTTTACAAAGTCCTTTTCCCATATTCAGTACCGAAAATGCATACGCCGTTTCACCGTTCTGTCCTGCTTCTCCCGTATTTCCATGTCTTCCAACGGACAAACGATCATAAATCAGCCAGAATCGCTGTTCCTCGGTCTTATGAATCCAATCAGATTCTTTCAGAAACTTCTGAATTCCCGGAAGATCTTCTGGATAGCTGGATTTTAGATTGCCATCCGGCGCAGGCTGAAGGCTATATGCCTCGCCAGGTCGATACACGTACTGCCACAGATAATATTCCGGATCTGTAATTCCAAGAACAGCTGGTGTTTTAACTGCATCTGAATTTTCCGTTGCCGCAAACTCTACCTCTAACTTTTCACCCGTTGCCGAATATTCCACCTCTCCAGGCCCTTTCGCCCACGCCGGAAGCGCCAGAGCTGTTGACATCATCACAACACACACAATACAACCTTTTTTCATCCGATCTCCTCCTTACCATATCTGCAAAATCTGCCACCAACAACTTCTGTGGATGCTTGAAAACAAAAGAAAGAGGTGTCCGATCGTAATGACCTTACACCTCTTTCATATCAATCAACACGTTATTTAGTTTAATTCATAATCTGCTGTTACCACTCCCAGAGTAGCTAACTTATTCTTCGCAACCTTTAACTGATAGTCCAGCTCCGGGTTGGTTCCTTCTTCCGCTTTTTTAATGCGTTGAAGGTTTACATAATAATCAATTGTGACCTGTTTTAATTCCTCTAAAGTCATTTCTTCCATCCTTCCACCGTCCTTTCATTCTTATAACTCCATTATAGACGGTTATTTTTAATGTGTAAAGCCTTTATATAGTTTTCAATGTGCCTCCCGCAACGCCCCTTTGGTCCCATTGGATTCTTCCTGGAAATAGTAGGATTTTCCATCGATCGTCTGCCATCCGGTCACCATGCGTCCCTGGGTTCCGTCAGAAATGGGGCTTAAATAATAGCGGTTTCCATCCGTATCAGTAAACCATCCAGTTACCATAAATCCGTCTTTGTCAAACCGGAACCAGTCGAATGCGCTCTGCCCTTTCGCTGTATCTGCATATGGATTATGTACCGCCGCCCACTCATTGACATAAGTCCGTTTCTGATCCGTAAATAACCATTTGCCTGCCGCATTTTGGATCCATTTACCCGTCACGACATAAGATGGAAGCACCGACGATGTGGCGTTTTTCGTTCCACTGACGGTGGTTCCTGAAGAAGATCTGGCGGAACCGCCTCCGGATGAGCCACTGGAAGATCCGCCGGTGCTGCTCCGAATCGGCTGCACCTGATTTTCAACGGTTAATTTCAGCGTTACCGGGATCTTCGCTTCCAGGCCGTTATCAACCGTTTTTACCGTCAGCCAGACTGTTTTTTGTTCCTCTTTTACCGCACCATATGCCGTGCTGTCTAACAGCTCTGTAATCCACAATGCCTCGGATTTTGGACTTAATTTTCCACTGGAATCTACGGATATACACTGGTCATCTGACAGACTCCACTGCACCTGGTCGTTATATTCTTCTGGTCGCTGATCTGCAGAAAATACCGGTTTTACGATACTTGCCGCCTGGACTGGTTCAAATCCCTGATTTGCTCTCGCCACCGCATATCTGGTTCCTGTTTTCTTCACATAAAGATCAAAGGAAACCTGTCCTGGCGTAATCGCCACTGATTCTGGATGAACCACCGTCTGATCCAAAGTTCTGAAATTCACCGTTACCTGGCACTGAGCCGTGATCACGCCGTTGGTCTGGTCTTCAGAGGTTGCAGTCACCATCTCGCTGTAAGAAGCGGTTCCAAACCGTTTTCCATATGGATCTTCCTTCCATTTCTGGTCATCTGCATTGACCACGTTCTGAATCCATGCGGGATGTTCCTGTCCATTTTCATCATATCGAACCGTTACCTTGCACTCCTCCCCATGGGTTCCCGTGCTGGAAAGCCGCAGATTCTTTCCATTTTCCTGGTCTTTCCAGGTGACATTCTGGTAAAATGGCTGCTCCGGGATTAGGAACGCAGATAACACCATGTCCCCCGTACACAGATATTTCTCCTGCGGTGCTTTCCGATCACCACTTAACACTCTGGTAATGGTGAAATTCAAATTTCTCTTATTTAAATCCAATCCCTCCACCCGCTTGGTGGTCTGATCCTTGATCTGGAATGTGACATGAACCCGACAATTTCCGTACACCGGCTGATTTCCCGCTGAGAAATCTGGATCCGTCACAGCGGTCACAACACCGCTTGTCTTATAAATCGTTGCTGAAATCGGCTCCTGATACTGGCTGTCTGCCTGAGCCTTGATCTGCTTCTTTAGAATGTTTTGAATAAAAGAACTGCTGATTCTTGGAATAATCCGGGCATCTTCTATGGTGTATCCCTCTTCCGCCGCCAGCTGCAAAAGATCCGTGTCATCCACCATCCACTTCATGGTTCTGGAAATGGTATCGCCTGTACTGTTATGTTCTCCATGGACCCGCACTGGCTGGATCTCTACCGACTGATCCGGCACATCATTCAGATATCTGGCGATCAGAACGCCTTCTCCCGTCCGCACTTCGGTACAGACATCCGGATTTTTCCGGTCGCCACTGCGGGTCTGTACCACATGGAAGGTCATTTCCGAAGGAGTGATCTGAAGTCTTGTGGTGACCTTCTGATAGCGGACATTGATCTCCGTATCACGGGACGGCATCTGGAAGGTATAACTTCCGCCGGACACATAATTCATGGGCTGTACCTGACCTTTATCATCCAGATAGGTCGGCGGCAGGACACCTCCCGGCTCTTTCTCGTCCACCACCATCTGGTAACGGTTTTCCTCGTCATTTTTCGGTGCCGTCACCACAGTCACTGCCACACCTGGGGCCACCGCCGCCACATGGTCCTTGTCAATGGAACGATAATAGGACTGGTTAGAACCCGGTATCGCCGTCAGCACCG
>CAKRWX010000087.1 GCA_934418055.1 uncultured Lachnospiraceae bacterium | reverse complement strand
ATCATCCAGGCATTAAAGGACATAGAGTATGACGGGACTTTAGCACTGGAAATTTTTTCCAAACCAGAAGCAAGGCTTTGTGCTCGAAAATCCAGGGAATATCTGAGATTTATTTTGGAGGAGGTTTATGGCAGAGAAAAAGGACAGAAAATTTGTTAGTATTGGAAAAAAAATCATATGGAATATAACGATTATAACGGTTATTGTTGCGATCATATTTTCTACTTATATTTATTCTTCTATGCAGAAAAATGCAGTCAAACGTTATGAAAATCAGATAATAACCAATGCAGAAGTGTCTGGAAAGAATATTGATCATTATATAAGCAGTATGATTAAAGCAATAAGATCGGTTTATATTAATCATCAGCTTATGCGGTTTTTGAAAAATAATCACAGTGACGAAGCACTGGAAGAAAATGAAAAGCTGATCATAGAGTATTTTAAATCTGTATATTATGCATCTACAGTGGCATCACAAATATATTTGGTCATACCGGGTACAGAGGGAGAAAAGAATTTTTCCATGTTATATATTCCGAGGATCCTTAAATTTTTTGCTCAGGAATCCAAAGAAGATCTGACATTTCCTGCTATGGAAAGTTACAAGGATATTTATATTGAACCTACTCATGTAAAGACAAGCTATGGACATAATGTATCGACTATTGATAGTTATCCCCTTCAGGAACAGGTATTTACAGTCTGGCTCCCAATTTCAGATCTTCCGGCAAGGACAAAACCAATTGCTTATATTGCAATTGATCTTCCTATTTCTTTTATTACGGATAACTGCAGGGTTGTATACAATCAATCGGAAGCTATGTATGTGGTAAATGAAAATAATATTATTGTGGCTTCCAGCGATACACAGGCCCAGATGAAAAGCTTCCTGGAGTATTATCCTTCTTATTCTGAATTAGAGCAAGCAGGGATCTTCACCAGGTATGGTGCTGAATTTCTGTCAGAGGTTGATATTGTTTCCAAGTATTTTAACTGGAAGATCATAACAGCCATTGATCCAGACAGTGTATATGCATTAACTCTTACCCAGATGCTTTCCATACTGGGAATATTTGGAATATTGGTAGTACTTTTATGGTGTATTACTTCTTTCAGAATATTAAAGTATACGGTGTCACTGCGTCAGATTACTACATATATGGAACGAGAACGGGAAATGAAAAGCTGGGACAAAGGAAAAAAGATCAGTGAATGTATCATTTATGGTGAAAATGATGAAATAAGTTCGCTGATTGATTCTTTTGAAAAGCTGATGGATTCCTTAAAAGAACATGCAATTCAAAAATATGAACTGAAACTGGCGTATACAAAAGCAGAACTGCGTACAATGCAGGCACAGATAAACCCTCATTTTATTTATAATGTGATCCAGTGTTTTGCAACCAATGCATTAAAAGATAAAAATGTAAAGCAGTACCAGATGATATCTTCTTTTGGACAGATGCTCCATTATGCCATGGTGTTGGAACCAAGTATGGTTCCTATTGAAAAGGAATTGGATTATGTAAAAAGATATGTGGCGCTTCAGCAGATGCGTTTTGAGCAGCAGCTGATTTTGGACTGTGAAATGGATCCGGGAGCAGCTGATATCAGGATTCCCAAGATGACAATTCAGCCATTGATTGAAAATGCGATCACACACGGAAATCTGCTGAAGAAATCAGATGGTGCCATTCAGCTAAAAATCGGACTTACAGATGGGATGCTTCATGTACTAATAAAAGACAACGGGATAGCAGTGACAGATGACAGAGTCTGTCAGATTTACGATACCATAAGACAGATACGCAGCAAGCTGCAGGAGGGAGTGGCTTCAAAGGAAGTACAGCAGACGACAGCATTATCTTATTTTGCAAAAGAAGGAAATGATCATCACCATTTTATTGGGATTGAAAATGTATTTTCAAGGCTTATACTGAGTTTTGGAGAGTGCGATTTTTTGATTTATGGGAATAATCTTAATGGTACCAGCGTAGAATTTGTTGTTCCGGCGCAGGTCAGACCATTTAAGGAGGTAGAAGGATGAAAGTTTTGATCGTAGATGATGAAAGTCATGTAAGAGATGCCATACAACTGCTTCTGGAATGGGAAAAATATGGGTTTGATACAGTATTGACTGCGGACAATGTAGAAGATGCTATCAATATTTTACAGGATGAAAGACCAGAATTGCTTATTGTAGATGTAGTGATCGAGGATGTTTTTGGCATGGATATTATGAATTATATTAATGACCAGAATCTTAATACAAAAGCAGTGGTCATTTCCGGCCACGATGATTTTCAATATGTAAGGGCTATGTTCATACTAGGAGCAGTGGAATACCTGCTAAAACCAATTGAACAGGACAAGCTGGAGGAAGCTGTATTAAAAGCAGTTTCACAAATGAAGATAGTGGAGGAAGAGGAAAAATTTACTGTAGATAAGCAATTTAAACGTATGTCACCGGATTATCAGCATGGTCTTTTACGTAAATTATTTCGTCCTGAACTTGCAGACAAGGCATATGAAGAACTTGTAAAAATATCACAGCAGCTGAAAAATGCAGATCGCAGCTGTATCCTGCATTGTAGTGGCAGCACGCTTCCAATACATGAAGAAGGTTATCTTCTTAAGCTGAGTCGTTTTGTGAACAGAATACAAGATATGTTGGAATCAGAAGGAAAAGGGGCTGTATTTCAAAACATGAAACCCTCTATGGATATTGTAATCTTGATTTATGGGACAGAAGAAACAGATTTTTCTGCCCAGATCCTGGAATTAAAAAAAATTGCAGTAAGTGAAAGCTGTGTGATCCATTTAGGAGTAAGCAGTGTGCGTCCATTTCCTTCAGAATTGGAAAACACATGGGAAGAAGCAAAAACAGCGGCAGATCATATTTCTGGGACAGGAATTTTTATTACAGAAACATACAGGAAGGGTATGTCCTATATTCGCTTAAAAGAAAATCTGAAATTAGAAAGAGCTATGTATTCTTCTATTATACTGGGTAATATTATAACATTTGAAGAGCAGCTGAACCTGTGGACTGCGGCTTTAATAGAAAACCAGAAGATCACTTTGGGAATTTACAGAAATGTATGGGATGGCTTTCTTGCAGTATATAAAAAATGGGCCAGTGAATCCGATGTTTTAGAAGAGGAGTTATTCTCAGAAATACCGGTTAAGAATTTTGGAGATATTCTTTCCTGTTCCTGGAAAGAGATTCCTGTATGTATGATAAGATATTTCATTTTGTGTGCAGCCAAATTGATAGAGTGCCGTAAACACACCCAGAACGTTTCAGGACTGATGGCTAAAATAGAAGATTTTCTGGAACTGAATTATATGAAAAAGATATCACAGCAGGAGATTGCAGATTATTTTCATGTAAACAAGGATTATTTGAGCAGGGCATTTAAAAAACATACGGGAATTGGAATGGCAAAATATCTAAACAATATACGGATAGAAAATGCCAGAGAATTGCTTAGTTCTTCGAATTTGACAGTTGCAGAGATTGCAGACCAGGTGGGGTATTTTGATGCCAAGTATTTTTCACGGCAGTTTAAATTAGCCTGCTCTATGACACCGGCCCAATATCGGCAGAAAATTTAGAAATAGAGGTCAAAAAAGTCCTCCTTTAAGTCAAAAATGTATGTACTAAAATAAAAACAGGAATGGTAACATATTACCATAGAAAGTGAGAAAAATGACTGTTAGATGTACATGATTTATGATTTAAAGGGGGATGATTTTTGTTGAATGGTAAAAGTGCTGTAAAAACAAAAAATGTTTTAACGGAAATTAAAGGAAGTGCTATATTCCTGGGGCCGACGATGCTGCTGTTTACTTTGCTGTTTCTGATCCCTTTAGTCAGTGAGATATTTTATTCATTTACAAACTGGAATGGTATTGACCCTACTTTTAAGTTTATCGGATTAAAAAATTATCTGAGAACAGTAAAAGATGCTACGTACTGGACATCTTTCTGGTTTACTATTAAGTTTTCCATTTTTGTTGTAGTGATATCCAATCTGATTGGATTTTTCTGGGCATATGTGCTTTCAGGGGATATCCCTTATAAAAATTTCTGGAGAGCGCTGATCTATGCGCCGCGTATTATTGGTGGTGTTGTACTTGGATTTTTGTGGAGATTCATTTTCCAGAATGTATTTGTCCAGTTTGGTAACTGGACCGGCATTAAGTGGTTTGCCCAGCAGTGGTTTACAACTCCGGAATCTTCTTTCTGGGCACTGGTAATCGTTATGACCTGGTCTCTTTCAGGGTATCTGATGATCATTTACAATTCTGGTCTGGCAGCGATCTCAAAAGATTACTATGAAGCAGCTACTGTAGATGGTGCATCTAAGCTTACGATCCTCAAATCTATTACTCTCCCGCTTTTAAAGGGAACAACAACAAGGTGTCTGTTTATTGCTATTAACTGGGCAATGCTTTTATATGATACGAATATTTCTCTTACAAATGGTAATCCTTACAGAACTTCAGAAGGCGTTATGATGAATATATATGCAACAGCATTTAGAAGTAACCAGATCGCTTTTGGTGCAGCAAAGTCCATTTTATTTATCATTGTATTGTTAGCAGTTTCCTTTGGACAGATGAAACTGACATCCAGAAATGAGGTGACTTTATAATGAAAAAGGCGAAAAGATTGTACTTGTTTCTGGCGCTTGCGTTTATTATTTTTAGCTGTTGTCTCGTGATCATACCTTTATATTTTACGGTACTGAATTCTTTTAAACCATACTCAGAGATTGCAGCAAATATTGCAGCATTTCCACACAACCCAACGTTAAGCAATTTTAAAGAAGCGTGGAGAAGATTGGATTTCCTGAGAGTTTTGGGAAATACATTGATCGTTACTGTATTTTCTGCTATTGGTACTGTGATTTTAAGTGGAATGACCGGCTATTGGATCACACGTCATAACAATTGGTTTACAAAACTCTGTTTTGTATTGATCCTTTGTGGAATGAGTGTTCCTTTCCAATGTATTATGATCACATTTGCAAAAATGATCGGTTTATTAAAACTTGGAAATCATTATCTGGGCGTTATTTTAAGTAATTGGACATTTTCCATGCCTATGTCGGTTTTTCTGGTAACAGGAGCGGTAAAGGCACTTCCATTAGAAATTGAAGAGTCAGCAGTTATTGATGGCTGTTCTCCGATGGCTCTTTACTGGCGGATCGTATTTCCACTGACCAAAGGAACCATGTTTACGATCGTATGTCTGGAAGTGTTAAAATATTGGAATAATTACCTGATGACACAGTTTATTCTTACAAAGCCACAGCTGCGTACGATTCAGATCGCAATGATGTCCCTGTTTAACGAGGCATTGTTCTCCTGGGATGTAGCAGTAGCAGCAGTAACTTTGTCAATCCTTCCTTTATTTGTTTTCTTTGTGATTTCACAGAAACAGGTAATGAGTGGGGCAACAGTAGGAGCAGTGAAAGGCTAGAGCTTACAACTGTCCGGAAAGTTGTAAGTTTCATCACTTAAATTTTAATAATTTTAATAAACGAAAGGGGAAGCAGTTTATGAAGAAAAGAAGAGTAGCAGCGTTATTTATGGCAGCAGCCATGGCAGTAACAGGAATGACAGGATGTGGTTCTTCAGATACCGCAACAACAGAGGCAGCTAAAACAGAAGCTGGTTCAGAGGCAGCTTCAAAGGAAGAGACAGAGGCAGCGAAAGAGGAAACGATTGATGTAAAGAGTCTTCCTGCCGGCTCAGTCGATCTTTCCATTATGCTTCCACTGGGACAGTGGACAGATAATTTTAATATGTTGATTGATGCATATAAAGCAGAGCATCCGGAAATTGGTGAGATCACAGCTACATTCCCAGGTTCTGATAAATATGATGATTTATTAGTATCTGCTCTTTCAGCAGGAGAGTTGCCAAACATTATTAACCTTGGCTACGGTGTAAGAAGACAGGACTGGTGGCAGTACTGTGAAGATTTAAGCACTGGCTGTCCAGCATACGAAATGCTGACAGATGCTCAGATTAAAAATGGTACAGATGGCGATTACGGAATGTTGGTTCTGCCTATGACAATGGAAGGAACAGGGATTCTTTATAATACCAAGATCCTGGAAGAGACTGGCTGGGATCATATGCCGGAAACAAGAGATGAACTGCTGCAGTATTGCAAGGATCTGAAGGAAAAAGGTATTCAGCCATTTATGCTTCCATGGGCAGAGACTTATCTGAATTTATTTAACAATGTAGGAAATTACTGGCTGTTGGATAAGCCGGATGGAGGAAAAGAAACGTTAGCTAAACTGATGAACGGCGAAGATGTAGATCTTGCCAATGATCCAGAGATGACGGAACTGTTAGATACATATGAACAGATATTAATGCCTTATGCACAGGAAGGCGCTGTCTCAGCAGATAAATGGACCTGCCGTAATGCATTCTTTGCAGAAGAGTGTGCAATGCTGATCGGTGAAGGATCTTACGAAACACCAAATATCCAGAATGCGAATCCGGAACTGCTTGATCATGTAAAACAGGGAATCCTTCCGATTTCAAATGACGCATCTAAGAATAAGATGGCAATTGCAACAATTAGTATCAGTGTTACAAAAAATGACGATCCAAATGTAGTTGCATGTGCAAAGGATTTTGCAAGCTGGTTAGTATCCTCTGATACTGCAAGATTATGGCATCAGGAAACTATGGGAAGTCCAACATCTATTCAGGGACTGGAGGTATCCGATAAACTTCCTGTTATTGCAAAAGATGTAATTGATACCATCGATGCAGGAAAAGCAACAGAGAATGTTTTCGTATACATGCCATCATCTATTTATACAGATATGCAGGAGAACTGGGCAAAATATGTTGCTGGTGTAGAAACTAGAGAGCAGTTCCTTGAGAGATATCAGCAGATCTTTAAAGATTTAAAAGATGGTATTTACGGCTAAATCTCTGGTCTGCAGTGTGAGGTAGGAAAATGAATAAATTTTATATTGCGAGAGCAGAAGAAATAAAAGCAGATTACAATGAACATGGCTTTGCCCTTACAGAACTTCTGGAGGGCAGCCATGATGACAGTATCCATAATTACAAAGGCTTTTTAAAAGCAGGAGCAGAGATCGTTCCGGAGCTGTACAAGGATAAAGTAGTCATCTATATGTTTGGCAAAGGAAAGGGATATGTGGCAGATCAAAATGGTGTCAATTCCATTGAAGAAGAGATTAGCTTTTACTTCCCGGCGTTTGACAAAAACCCATACAGGATTCACGCTTTTGAAGATATGGAGTTTATCAAGTCAATTGTAACAATGGATGACTATGACTGGGAAGATTACAGCAAGTCCCATGTGAGACTGCCGTATTTCAGACCATTAAGCAAATGCCCACGTTATGATCAGGACTGCAAAGGTCCTCATACCACATCCTGGCATGTATTAAATCCAAAGCAGTTAGGTCATGTGATCCTTGGTGTTGTACGGGCCGTAGGAGAAGGAACTGATGAAAAGGGACATCCAGCCGTTCATCAGTGGAATTACTGCCTTGGAAACGCAGATTTTGATATTACTGTTGACGGAGAGACTACTCATACAAAGGAAGGCGATTTCAGCTTTATTCCAGCAGGACCGGATCACAGCCTGATCGCACAGCCGGGTAAGGAAGTGTTCTATGTATGGTATGAGCAGTTTACCAGAGGCAGTCGTGATTATATTGTGAAGTTGGCGAAAGGTGAAATGGAATAGAGGTAGTATTTATGGAAGGCTATTATATCGTAAGAAATGAAGACATCCACATTCAATATGATGAAAATGGATTTTTTCAGACAGAGGTGCTGGCAGGCAGTTATGACGGAGGCATCAGAAATTATAAATGTTTTCTGAAAGCAGGCTGCGAAGTAAAACCGGCATTGTATAAAGATAAAACCGTTGTATACATGTTTGGAAAGGGCCGGGGCTACGTAACAGATACGAAAGAAGCCCACAACATTACAGAATTATCATTTTATCTTCCTGATTTTGATCATTCTCCTTTTGAGATCCATGCAATAGATGATATGGAATTTATCATGAGCGTGGTAGATATGAACCAGTGGGATAAGGAACGTTTTGATCACAGTCATATTCATCTGCCATTCTTCTTAAAGTACACAGATGGACAGGTTTATGACCAGGATTGCAAGGGCCCCAATACCACTTCCTGGTTGGTTGTAGGCCCAGGACAGATGGGAAGAATCTTAATGGGGGTTGTACGGGCTGTAGGAGAAGGAACTGATGAAAAAGGACATCCTACCGTTGCACAATGGAATTACAGCATTGACAACGCAGAATTTGAACTGAGTGTGGATCATCAGGAGCCTATCATTCAAAGAGGCGGAGATTTCAGCTTCGTTCCGGCAGGACCGGATCACAGTCTGATCGCAAGACCAGGTAAAGAAGTATTCTATGTATGGTATGAGCATTATACAAGAGAGCGTGATTTTATGGTCACTCTTGCAAAGGGCGATAAGCTGGAAGATAAACTGAAACATTAATAGAGCGGTAGTTATTATATGGATATATAAAAAGAGCGGATTAAAAAATGGAGAGAGGATACGAGAAGAACTTTTATGTAGAGAAAGCGGAAGACATCGTTGCAAGAGCACAGTATGATGCGAATGGATTTGCAAAAGTAGAATTACTGCCAGGTGTATATCATGGTGGAATCCAGAGTTTCAAATGCTTTCTGAAAGCCGGACATAAGGTATCTCCAGAGCTTTTTGCAGATAAATCAGTAGTTATTTTTTTCGGAAAAGGCGAAGGCGAACTGACTGACTGTGACGGAGTACATAAGATTACAGAAGTTGCTTTCTATGTTCCATT
>CAKRWX010000086.1 GCA_934418055.1 uncultured Lachnospiraceae bacterium | reverse complement strand
CCACAGGGGATACCGGCGCTCCATGACATTCATAAATAGCACACCAAGGGACAGCGAGGTGATCGTGCCAAAGAAATAGCGAATCATCACTGATATTATCATATCACGCTTCCTCCATATCTGTCCGTAAAATCACAGTTCCAAGATACTCACCGCCGTTTTCCTGATTTACACGCTGCAATACATTTCCCCCGTAAATTCCAGCGATTTCTTTCAGAATTCTGCTGCCGTATCCCCTGGATGGACCTTTTTTCTGATTCAGGTAACTCTCGGAGCACGGATTTTCCACACGAATAACCAAATACCTTGTTTTCTGGTAAATAGCAACTTTGATCCAGCATCTATCCTCTTCCAGACAGGACACCGCCTCTATGGCATTATCCAATAAATTCGACAATACACTGCACAAATGGATCCGGCTGATCCCTGGCAGTTCTGATACGTAGATGGGCTCTATTTCCAGTTTGATCTTTCGTCTCCTGCACTGAATTTCTTTTTCCTCCAGGAGAACATTCAGGATCGTATTTCCGCAATAATGTTTGGGTACCTGCCTTTCGATCTCCTTCTGCTCCCGGATAGACTGCCTTGCTTCCCTGATCTGCTTTTGAAAATCCATGGTTTTCTGACGCAGGTTTTCTTCCTGGGCCATACGGCTGTGCCGCTCGATCCGTTCCAGTTTGGTGGCATATTTTAGTTCTTCGATCTGCCGCTCATGCTCTTTGCCCCTATAATTTTTATAGGCATTCCACACCAAAAATCCCTCCACCAGAAGGCTGACGCCAATCCCAACCAGTTCCTGGGTATTCCACGGAGTCTGATATTCCAGGAAATATCCATGGTTCAGGATCAGCAATGTCATCTGGCACACGGTATAACATAATAACAGGATCATAATTCTCCATTCCCCAGATATTCTTCAAAACGTTTCCTGGTCTGTGCATAGCGCTTTTTACTGATCGGCACATGCTTCTGCTGATCCAGCACGAAAATATCACTTTTCAACAGTCTCCCCATATAGAGGCTTTCTTCCTTATCCATACACTCCACATGCTGCATATTGACCAGATAGCTTTGATGGCACCGGACGAATTTTTCACTGACCCGCTGTTCCAGTTCTGATAATTTTTCCCTGCACTCATACATCTTTCCATCGGATGTATGGATTTCCGTTACATGAGCCCGGCTTTTTATGTATACAATTTCCCACAACAAAAATGTCTGCCTGCCCTTTCCTTCAACCAGCAGTTTCTCGCTTTCATCCTCTTTCTGTTTTTCCTGGACTAATAAAAGCAGCTTTATCACATAATCCTGTTGGATCGGTTTCGTCAAAAATCCCGCGAGACGCACCGGTTTTAAGAAAATGTCCTGGGAATAGCGGTCATTATAGCCGGTAATATAGATGATCTGCAGAAATGGGAACTGCTGGTTCAGTTCATAAGCGAAATCGATTCCATTTTTCTTTTGGTCCACGATCGCCATGTGACTGTCCAGTTCATGGCAGATATCCATCATCAGAAGATCCACCATTTTCCCCTCCTGCAGCTCCTCCCGCAGTTCCCGGATGTTATCATAACAGGCCACCGTACTCACCAGGCCCGTTTCCTTCAAAATAGTCTTCATGCTCTCCAGTACCTCAGGCTGGTCATCACATACTGCTACACGTAATTTCAATTGATTTTCCTCCCTCAGCCTTTGTACTCTTGCATTTCCTGTCCTATTTTTCTGTAAAGCGGACATTCGCAATCCGCTTCGCTACTTGCTCATGAACGCAGTCGCTTCGCGATCTGTCAGTGGGAGCTTTCAACTCCCACTGACATAAGCATCCCCCCTCACCCGCCGCTTAGTGCTCCGCGCACTTGAAGCGGGGGAATGCTTATCTGCGTTCAAACTGCTTAAATACCCTACAGCTGCCAACGCCGCCACATTTCCCTGCCCGGCAGACTTGATATACTGATACGGCTTCCCGACCAGATCGCCACAGGCGAAGCATCCTGGGAGATTGGTCTCCATCTGCAGGTTGACCGCTACGTGGTTTCCGTCCATCTGAAGTCCCGGAATCAGATGGGTTGGGGAGATGGTGTCCCGCAGGACAAAGACCATATCTGCCTGATGCTCGGCAGTTCTGGTTTTTAAGGCAGAAACCATGGTCATGCCATCCATTTCCGCTCCCAAAATCTCCACAGGCATCTCCCGTAACACGGTCACTTTTTCGGATACGGACGGTTCATCTTTATACATCGGGATGTAGGTCACGGACTGGGCCATCTGGCTTAGGAAATCAGCCTCCGATTCTGCTTCTTTGTCATAACCGATGACGATGGCCTTTCTTCCGCGGACAGCAAATGCATCGCAGGTGGCGCAGTAGCTGACGCCTTTGCCAAGCAGTTCTTCTTCGCCAGGAAGTGGTCTGCCAAAGTTTACGCCTGTAGCCAGAATCACGGTTTTGGATTCATAGCTGCCGCTGGCTGACTGAATGGAATAATACTCTCCCATGGGGTAAATGGCGTTGACCTTATCCTGGGTGATCTGGATGCCAAGGTTGTCTAAATGGCTCTGAAATGCTTTGGCCAGGTTTTCGCCGCTGACGTCTGGCAGTCCCAAGTAATTCTGGATATCATGAGCTTTGCCTACTTTGTCGCTTAAATTTTTATTGCCAAGCAGCAGCACCTTTTTATTTCGGACCGTGGCGGTCACGGCTGCCGATAAGCCCGCCGGGCCGGTTCCTATAATCGCAATGTCGTATCGCTCCATATCATTTCCTCCTTCTATATTCCAGATCCTAGTCCAGCAAAAACTCGCTGAGCACATAGTTGCTCACATCAATTCCATAATCGCTGAGCCTTACATCCGGCATTTCCACGATGATCAGCCCCTCGTCCTTTAATTTGTTCAATACATTTCCGTACACATTCCACATATTCTGCCCAAACCGCTGGAAGAATTCGCTTCCTGACACACCCTTTATCATGCGCAGTCCCAAAAACATAAATTCTTCCATTTTTTCCTTGTCCGACAGCCTGGTGATCTCCTGGTGCAGCTTCTCATCAGCGTCAGTTCCATTCATCCGGATCTTGTCATAGAGACTGAGATCCGACTCGTTATGGAAACGGAATCCCTGAATATAAGAGGACGCCCCCAGCCCCAAACCCAGATACTCGGTTCCGGTCCAGTAACCGATGTTATGTCTGCATTCATAGCCCGGTTTTGCGTAATTGGAGATCTCGTACCGCTCGAAGCCCTGTTTATGGAGCATGGATTTCGTCTCATAATACATTTCCCGCTCGGTATCCTCGTCCGGAAGCAGCTCCGGATGGTCGTGGTAAGCCTTGTAAAATGGCGTCCCCTCCTCGATGATCAGACTGTAGGCGGAAATGTGCTCTGGCCGCAGCATCAATACCTTCCGAAGAGTGGATCTCCAGGATTCCAGGGTCTGTCCTGGCAATGCGGACATCAGATCAATGTTGACATTGGTAAATCCCGCCTGCCGCACCCGCTCATAGGTCTTTAAAAATCCATCATAGCTGTGTATCCGGCCCAGAGCCTTTAATTCCCCGTCATCGGCAGACTGCAGCCCGATGCTGATCCGGTTGATGCCGGACGCCCGGTAGATCTGCAGCTTTTCCAGGCTGACGGTTCCTGGATTGGCCTCGATGGTCACTTCCGCATCCTTTTCCACATGGAAATGCCCGTACACCGCCTCCATGATCCGGCTGACGTCCTCTGCTTCTAATATAGAAGGAGTGCCTCCTCCAAGGAAAATGGAGGTCACCCCATATCCCTCATAGAAGGCACTCTGTACCGATATCTCCTGGACTAACTGCTCCACATAGACGCTCATCTCCAGGTCTGTGGCAGGTCCTGACAGGAAATCACAGTATGCACATTTGCGGACGCAGAATGGAATGTGAATGTATAATTCCAATGGTCGTCTCTCCACAATTACTCCTCATCCAGCTTCAGAACGCTCATGAACGCCTTCTGCGGAATCTCTACATTACCAACCTGGCGCATCCGCTTCTTGCCTTCCTTCTGCTTCTCCAGAAGCTTTTTCTTACGTGAAATATCGCCGCCATAACATTTTGCCAGAACGTCCTTACGCATGGCTTTCACAGTCTCTCTGGCAATGATCTTGCCGCCAACAGCCGCCTGGATCGGAATCTCGAACAAATGTCTCGGGATCTCATCCTTTAACTTCTCGCACATCTTTCTGCCTCTCTCGTAAGCAGAATCCGCATGGACGATAAAGGAAAGGGCGTCCACTTCCTCACGGTTGATCAGAATATCCAGCTTCACCAGTTCGGAACGTTCATAGCCCTTGATCTCATAATCAAAGGACGCGTAACCTCTGGAACGGGATTTTAATGCGTCAAAGAAATCGTAAATGATCTCATTTAACGGCAGTTCGTATTTTAATAAAGCTCTGGTGGTCTCGATGTACTCCATGCCTAAGTAAACGCCGCGGCGCTCCTGGCACAGGTTCATGATCGCGCCTACAAATTCCGTGGTTACCATGATCTCGGCGCTGACGATGGGCTCCTCCATGTAGTCGATCTCGGTCGGATCCGGCAGATTGGACGGGTTCGTCAGGGAGATCACATCGCCATTTTTCTTATGCACCCGGTAAATAACGCCCGGCGCCGTGGTGACCAGATCCAGGTTGTACTCGCGCTCCAGACGTTCCTGGATGATCTCTAAGTGAAGCAGTCCCAAAAATCCGCAACGGAAACCGAATCCCAGCGCAATGGAGGTCTCCGGCTCAAAGAACAGGGACGCATCATTTAACTGAAGCTTCTCCAGCGCGTCACGCAGGTCGTTGTACTTGGCTCCATCTGCCGGGTACAGACCGCAGTAAACCATGGAGGTTACCTTTTTATAGCCCGGAAGGGGCTCTGCACATGGGTTATCTTTATCGGTAATGGTATCGCCCACTGCCGTATCCTTTACATTTTTGATGCTGGCTGTGATGTATCCAACCATACCGGCTGACAGCTCGTCGCACGGGATAAACTGGCCTGCGCCAAAATATCCAACCTCTACTACCTCTTCTTCCGCTCCAGTTGCCATCATCTGGATGCGGGTGCCTTTCTTCACGGTTCCCTCTTTGATCCGGCAGAAAATGATAACGCCTTTGTAGGAATCGTACAGAGAGTCAAAAATCAGCGCTTTTAACGGTGCGTCCGGGTTTCCCTTCGGTGCCGGGATCTTCTCCACGATTGCCTCCAAAACTTCATCCACGTTCAGTCCGGTTTTTGCGGAGATTCTTGGTGCGTCATGGGCTTCCAGTCCGATCACGTCCTCGATCTCTGCTGCTACACGATCCGGATCAGCACTTGGCAGATCGATCTTATTAATAACCGGGAAAACATCCAGGTCATGATCCAAAGCCAGGTACACGTTAGCCAGCGTCTGGGCCTCGATTCCCTGTGCTGCGTCCACCACCAGGATCGCGCCATCGCAGGCTGCTAGGCTTCGGGACACCTCATAGTTAAAGTCCACGTGTCCTGGGGTATCGATCAGGTTGAAAATATACTCTTCTCCATTTTTCGCCTTATATACGGTTCGGACCGTCTGGGCCTTGATGGTGATTCCTCTCTCCCTCTCCAGATCCATGTTATCCAACACCTGATCCTGCATCTCACGGCTGGTCAGAAGTCCTGTTTTCTCTATGATTCGGTCTGCAAGGGTTGACTTTCCATGATCAATATGTGCAATAATACAAAAATTTCTAATTTTACTCTGGTCAACAGTTGCCATGTGTGTATGATTTCCTTTCTATCTGTAACGTTCACAATCGGGTATCGCCATAGGAATCTGCGCTCCTATGGCATCTTAGCATTTTATTTTATCATTTTTCATTTTTTTGTGCAAGGTGGGCTGGACGATTTCTCCGGGATTTCTTACAATTTTTCTCACCCGGACCATCTCACCCACCGCCCAGCACCTGGTCTAACAGATCCGCCAGAGGCTCCATGGCGTTTAGCGCTTCTTCCAGCGTGTTGGTCTGCGCTCCCACCTCGATCAGGGCTGACCTTGGACGCACATGAAGGTTATAGCGGAGTCCTTTTAGGAAAATCTTCCTGGTCAGATCCGGGTATTTCTCTTCTGCCAGAAGCTGCATCTGCAGGCTGAATGCCAGATTTTCCGTTTTATATGGATTTTTCAGGTACTCGATCTCCCCTTCCGGTGTCTGGCTCATGCCGTTAAAAAACATAATCGGCGCTGTGGCCTTTCCATTCACTGTCCGCACCATATGTAGACTTTCTTTTACACCGTCCCGATGAAGATCCAGCACCACCTGGATTGATGGATATTTCTGTAAAATACCCATGATACCATCCAATGCGTAGTTGTAAGCGTGATTCCGGTCCAGCTTTCCCGCTGCCATGTCATAGCTGGTGGTGTCATGGATCACCTGATAGCCCTTTTCTTCCAGAAGCGCAGTCAGACGGCTGCCAAGCTCCACCACTGTGGCTTTTTTATTTCCTGTGGCGTAATCCGCGTAGGTTTCCTGGGAATGGGTGTGATAGATCAGGATCTGGGGTACGGATGAGTCTTTTTTCATGGACAGATCCATTCCTGTGAGAACTGCTGCGTCCATTTCCTCCCGTTTGGCTGTGGTGGAAGAATGGACTGTGTAGAAATGCTTGATCAGAAAATCGTAATCCTGAAGCTGCGCCAACTGATACAGGCTGCCTGTATTGCCAGTATGACCTGTCTGGTATCCCTCTCCTGCAGTCAGCCCTAATGCCTGACTGTTTTCATTGCCAGTGCCTGAACTGCCGCCATGTTCATTTTCAGCACCTGCCATGTCGTTTTCAGAATCTGCTCTGTCATTTTCAGAACCTGCTCTGCCATTTTCGGCGTTCTTGCCAAATCCCAGTCGTTCTGCCTCTTCCTGGGCCTCTGCACCAGACTCATCGCCCATGAGAAACATCCAGGCCGCCTCATGGAAAATCTTTTTCCGACGCTCATAATCCGTATATGCCGGGTCCGTGGAATAAGAATCCGTTCCGCTCTCCGTTTGTTTTCCATCCCTCATTTTCCCGTCCAACACTTGCTTCCAGAATCCTTCCACGGGATCTTCTTTCTTTTTGAAAAAATCCGCCAGAAATTCCGCCGCCGCCATTTTCCACGGGATTTTTGAATGCTGTGAAATCATCTTCATTGTCTCACCAGCCAATGGCTTCGCCAGGGCCAGCACAAGACTCATCCCGGTCAGAACCATGGCTGTCTTAAGTAAACGGTCCGTTTTCCAGGGTCCTGACCATCGCATCACTGTCCGCCTCACCGTTTCAAGCTCTTTCCATTTTATGAAATATCCGAATAGATCAGTACTGTTCAGTTCAGAAATGCCATATGGATCGCCTCTGAAATGGTATAACTGATGGTTTTGATGGTCTGGTCAATATCCGGCGGAGTCACGTACATCTGGCCGAATTCCGGCTCCAACAGCTCACAGATCAGGCGGTACTGTTCATCTGAATCCAGCTGATCCAGAAATCCGCCGATTTCCCTGGTCTGGGCATGTTCCAGCAATGCCTTTATCAGCACCGACACTGTATCATGGACGATTGCCGCCGCTCCCACAACCGTTGGCACCCCGATGGCGATCACAGGCACTCCTAGGCTCTCCCTGGTCAGCCCATGACGGTGATTTCCCACGCCAGAACCCGGATGAATCCCGGTATCCGTCACCTGAATGGTAGTCCCAAGTCTGCGGATGCTGCGGGCTGCCAGTGCGTCAATCGCGATCACCAGATCGGGCTTCGTTTCCTGGACGATACCCCGCATGATCTGGGCTGTTTCCATACCTGTCTGCGCCATCACACCGGGGGCGATGCCTGTGAGGATTGTTCTTTCGTCACCTTGTGATTTTCCGTTCCACCCGATCCCACAATTCTCTGCTTCCGGGATCTTATTCCATGCCTTTCTGTCACTATTTGTTGTGTCACGATTCGTTCGGTCATTTTCTTTTTTCTTCGGTTCATAAACCGTAATTTTTAAATTCTTCAATACCTCCGGTCCCAGCGCGTCCGGTGTCACCTGTACATTTCCGAGTCCGACCACCAACAGGTGGATTCCTTTCAAACTCTGCCCATCTTCTTCCTGTTTTCTCCACCACTCCATGCTTTCTACTTTCCCTGCACTTCGTGCTTTCTCCTCCTTTCTCTGTATCTCCTTTACCATCCGTACCAGCTGCGCCGCCAGCTCCTCCGACACCTCCCGATGGTAATCCTCGTCCTTCTTCCCCATGGTTTTTGCTTCCATCGTCAGATAGGTTCCAACCGGCTTTCTCAAAGCCCTGGCTCCATGTTCATCCAGGATTTTTACCTCGGTCATTTTCACCATACTGGAGGGCTCCCTCCACTCCCTGCAGGACACGCCAGCCACCCCTTGTTCCGCTCCATTTTCTGTTTTTTCCTCAATGGCCAGATCCGTTCTGATCTCAAACATAGAATTCCTCCATTTTTCTCACAAAACCTTATTTTTGCTTCTATTTTCGTTATTATTTTTCTCAAAAATAAGCGAAATATGTATTGACATTTTGGGGCAAGTTCGTTAGAATAATATAGAATGTTTACATTGAACTGTCCGTGTCCAGGCTTTGATGCAAACCAAAGAATCTAAATCATATAATCATTTAATCGGAGGTGCCCAGATTGGCTAACATTAAATCTGCTAAAAAAAGAATCTTAGTTACTGAAACCAAAGCTGCTCGCAACAAAGCGATCAGATCCAAAGTTAAAACTTGTATCAAAAAAGTAGAGGCTGCTATTGCTGCTGGTGACAAGGCTGCTGCACAGGCAAGCTTATTAGTTGCTATCTCTGAGATTGATAAAGCTACTTCTAAGGGTGTATATCACAAGAATACTGCATCCCGCAAAGTATCCCGTATCAGCAAAGCTGTTAACGCTATGGCTTAATCAGTCA
>CAKRWX010000085.1 GCA_934418055.1 uncultured Lachnospiraceae bacterium | reverse complement strand
CTCTGGCCAGGCCGACTCGTTGTCTCTGCCCACCGGAAAATTCGTGTGGATAACGGTAGAAATGCTCTGGCCGCAGACCAACCTTTCCCATGATCTCCATCGCGATATCCAGACGCTCCTTTTTGCTGCCAATGCCATGGATTTCCAGAGTTTCCATGAGGATATCTCCCACCTTCTGCTTGGGATCCAGGGAAGTATAAGGATCCTGGAACACCATCTGGATCTTCTGGCGCATATCCGTCATCTGTTTATCATTCAATTTCGTTATATCTTTTCCTAATACAGAAATATTTCCATCGGTAGGATCGGTCAGGCGGATCAGAGTACGTCCTAGCGTACTTTTTCCACATCCAGTCTCGCCTACCAGACCATAAATCTCGCCCTCGTGGATGGTAATATCCACGCCGTCTACTGCCTTTACATATTTTTTCGGTTTTCCAAATCCTGTATGCACTGGAAAATACTTCCGTACACCAGTTCCCTGCAACACGACCGGTCTTTCTGTCATTCCCATCACGTCTTCACCTCCCTGATCCTTAAACTTCTTCCGCTGTATGAGCCACTGCCCGGTGGCACCGCACCTTCTGAGTCGGACTGATCTGCACCAGCTCAGGCATTTCCTCATGACATTTGTCCGTTGCATAAGGACATCTTGGCGCAAAACGACAGCCTGTTGGGATCTGATTTAATAATGGAACGGTTCCCTTGATCTGATGAAGGCGCTCGCCCTTCTTGCTGTCCAGCTTTGGAATCGAATCCATCAGACCGGTAGTATAAGGATGAGCCGGATGATCGAAAATATCGTCCACCAGACCCTCTTCTACGATCTGACCTAAATACATAACGATGACTCTCTTACAGGTCTCTGCCACGACTGCCAGATCGTGGGTGATCAGCATAACGCCCATATCAAACTTGTGGTTCATTTCCACGATCAGATCCATGATCTGTGCCTGAATGGTTACATCAAGGGCAGTGGTCGGTTCATCGGCGATCAGCACCTTGGGGCTGCAGGCCAGCGCCACTGCGATCATAACCCTCTGTCTCATACCTCCGGATAACTCAAATGGATACTGGTAAAAACGTCTCTGTGGATCCGGGATTCCAACCAGTCCCAACATCTCGATAGCCCGGTCCCTGGCCTCCTGCTTGGAGATCTTCCGGTGGATCATCAAAGATTCCATGATCTGGTTTCCTACGGTAAATACTGGGTTTAAGGAACTCAAGGCATCCTGGAATACCATAGAGATCTTCTCGCCACGGATGTCCTGCATCTCCTTTTCTGATAGATCAAATAAATTTTTTCCTTCAAAACGGACTTCTCCACTGTATACAGCCAGCCGTTTTTCGTCATATAACCGCAGGATCGACTGGGAGGTAACACTTTTGCCACAGCCGGACTCTCCCACGATTCCTAACATCTCGCCCCGGTACACATCGAAGGAGACGCCGTCGATTGCCTTTAATACGCCCCGTTCCGTTTTGAACTGGGTGCCAAGGTTTACCACCTCAAGAATTTTCTCTGCCATCTTATCGCCTCCCGCTAGTTACTCATTGGATCAATAAAATCACGGATGCCATCGCCCAACAGGTTCAGGCCAAGAACCGTAACTGCTGTGAAAATACCAGGAAAAACTACCATCCACCATGCATTGTAGATCACGGATTTTCCTTCATTTAAAATATTTCCCCAGCTGGGTGCCGGAGCCGGAACACCAGCTCCCAGAAAGCTTAATGCTGCTTCCGTGATGATGGAAGAAGCAAATACAAATGTTACCTGGACAATGATCGGGGAAAGGATATTTGGTGCCATATGCTTCCACATGATACGGGATTTCTTTGCACCCAGACACCGCATTGCCTCGATATAAGTCTGTTCCTTTACCACCAGTGCCTGGCCTCTTGCCAGTCTTGCCATGCTTGGGATATTGACTACGATCAGGCTGATGATCACATTTTTAATATCAGCCCCCAGCACTGTCATCAAGGTAATGGCAAGCAAGGTACTTGGAATGGCCTTCAGGCCATCACAGATCCGCATGAGAATGTTATCTGCCACTTTATTGGTGCTTGCATAAAGTCCGATGATAATTCCTGCAACTCCCGCGGTAATTCCTACGATAAAACCAACCGTAAGAGAAATCCTCGCTCCATATAATACACGGGCAAACACATCTCTTCCCATGGTGTCGGTTCCAAACCAGTGGTCTGCGCTGCATCCCTGGAGACGGCTCTTGACGTCCAGCGCCAGTGGATCATACCTGCAGATCAGAGGAGCCAGCACTGCTAACAGAATCATCACCGTAACCACCACAAGACCAAACACAGACGCTTTATTTTTTGTAAACTTCCGGATCCGGATTTCACGTTGTTCCTTTTCCAGCCGTTTTTTTAACTCTTCCATGTCACCCATGTTTCTCACCTACCTTTTATTTAACTGACTCTTACTCTCGGATCTACAAATCCATATAAAATATCAATGATCATATTGATGACAACGTTGATCACCGCGATCAGAAGGACGATAGCCTGGATCACATAATAATCACGGCGTCCGATGGAATTGACCATCAGCTGTCCAAGTCCCGGAACTGCAAATAAGCTTTCTACCACTGCCGCGCCGGATAATGCCTGGACAATGCTCTGCCCAAAGATGGTAATCAAGGTTACCAGTGTATTTTTGAACGCATGCTTGGCAAGCAGGGAAAACTCTTTTACACCTTTTGCCTTTGCCATTTTGATATAATCACTGCCAAGAACCTCTAACATGGAAGCTCTGGTCATACGCATCATCAATGCTGCATTCATAAATCCCAAAGCAATCGCTGGTAATGTCAGCGAACGGATATGCTCCAGAAATCCCTCACTGATCTCTTTATAACCGGAAACCGGAAAAATACGAAATTTAACTGAAAATAGCAACATCAGGAAAAGTCCCAGCAGGAAGCTCGGGAGTGAGATTCCTGCAAGGGAGATGACGGATACCACATGATCGATCGCAGAGCCTTTTTTTCTGGAAGCGATCATTCCTAACGGAATTGCGATCACTGCTGCGATTACCAGTGCGTAGATAGCCAGAGAAATGGTCGGACGGATGTGGCTGATGATCAGAGAGCCAACGGTCTCATTATTTACCACACTCATTCCAAAATCACCATGGAAAATATTGCCGATCCAGATGAAATACTGTTCGATCAATGGTTTATCCAGGCCCATCCGTATCCGGAGGGCCGCGATATCTTCTTCAGTTGCCAGGTCACCCAGCATTGCGGTTGCCGGGTCACCTGGAACCAGATGGATCAATGAAAAAATTACAATTGATACAATGATTAATACAGGTATGACGGAAATGATTCGCTTTGCAATGAATCGCTTCATAGACCATCCTCCTTGTTACCTACGAGTATTTTTATTCCTTAATTCCGGCGTTATAGAATTTTGGACCGCCGCTGTACATATTTACACCCTCCAGATCTTTATCCATGGCAAACATTCCAAGATAATGACCTGGGCAGATGATTGGAAGATATTCCCAGGAATAGCCCTGTAACTCATCCCATTTGGCTTTTGCGTCATCCAGAGTTGTTGCAGATGTCATTTCGCTAAACAGAGTTGACAATTTTTCATCATCAGACCATCCCGGATAAGCGCTGCCGTAATAAAGCTTTAAGGATGGAACCGGAACCTCTGCAAATGTGGTAATGTACATATCATACAAGCTTGAATCTTTCCGGTAATCCGTTAAGGTTGCCCAGTCTACAAGGGTCAGTTCCACAGGAACACCAATTTCTTCCAGTTCAGATTTTAATACCACTGCCATACTGTCCATCTTATTTAAAGTAGCAGCCAGGATACGGAAAGTACTTCCATCATAACCGCCCTCAGCCAGGATCTCTTTGGCCTTTTCCGGATCATGAAGGTTATAATTCTCACTTCCTGCTTCACTTGCCCAGAATGGCTGACCTGCATCCATGTAGCAGGAACCTAATTCATATCCACCGCCAAAGCAGGAGGTTAATACTTCGTCACAATCAATTGCAGTGTTGACTGCAGTACGGAAATACTGTTCTGCGCCAAGACCTTCTTTGTGGTTAAAGATAAATGCAATGGAACCCATCTGTGTTCTGGATGTGGTCAGCTCCGGATTTGCTTCCAGTCTCGCATAATCATCATCCTTTACATTGAAAATACAGTCATACTGTCCAGCTTCAATACCAGCTGTAGCGGTTGCCTGATCCGGAACAATATCAAATTCCAGGGTCTTGGTCGGTGCTGCTTTATAACCTGCCCAGCCGTCCATCGGCTCGCCCTCAGTTCCGTATGGAACATAATCATCGAAGCGATCCAGTCTCACGTACTGATCCTGTTTCCACTCTGTAAATTTATATGGACCGGTTCCAATGTAATTCTTTAAGAATCCGTTGGAGTCCTCATCTGCACAGGCTTCTGCTGTTGTGATGGCTGCTGGCTGTGCTGCACCGGCGATCATAGCCGGCAGCAGGATCAGAGGTGTTTCACCTACGATCTTAACGGTGTAATCATCAACCTTTTCAAATCTTGCATCTCCTACCATATTGCCTGCGGAACTGAAGCCCTCCAGCCAACGGTTCATGGATGCGACAACATCATCTGCGGTCATCTCGCTGCCGTCATGGAACTTCACACCTTTTCGAAGTACAAAGGTGATGGTCTTGCCATCTTCACTGACATCGTAGCTCTCACACAATTCCGGAACCGCTTCTGCCTTTGAGTTCAAGGTAACTAATTTTTCAAACACGGTTCCATCGCACATCTGACGTGCGATCAGAGTACTGTTTTTGTGAAGATCCAGAGACGGAGCCTGCTGGGAAACTGCGATATGTAATGTCTCTTTGTAAGTTGCATTGGGATCTGCCACAGCTGCTGCGGCTGTGTCTGCCGCTGTCGTATCCGCTGCTTTAGCGGTGGTGCTTCCTGCTTCTGAAGATGTGCTGCTTCCGCCGCCACATGCAGTCAGTGACATCAGTGCGGCCATTGCCAGTGCCATTGCGCGTAAATGTTTTTTCTTCATAATCCAGTCCTCCTCATATTAAAAACTTTAGACAAGATAAAACTAATAAAAAAAACCAGCGCACACAAAGAACGTTTGTATCATTTCCGCTACGTCTTTGTATGCGTTGGCTTTATTTTTATTGGTGCCGAGTATAAAGCAGATTTTCCTGACTGTCAAGTTTTTCTGGAACAATCTTTACTTTCTTTTCTTACAACCAAATATTATGAAGTCAATGCAAAAAATATGAATGTTTTTTTGATAAATAATTTATAAAAATAAGTTTTCTGGTCTTCTACAGTTCTTTATTAAGTAATTCCGTTCCTGGAACCACAAAACGGCCATCCTGGATAATCGGTATTTTCTCTCCAGAGAGGCTTACGCCATAGATCTCATCCAGTTCCCGGTACGGGATGGTGATGTCCGTATGGCAGTTAAAATACGCCTGGGATACGTCCTCTTTTCTCAGAATGGATACCTCGTTATCCCGCGCGATCACTTCTTTGCCGTCCGGGTTGTACATCGGTGCGTCCTCTGCCCAGCTGTAACAGGTATCACCTACTGCGAAATGCGGTCCCATCTTCTCCACGATCAGGATCGGCAGTTTATCGATGATGCCAAACTTCTGGGCCATAGCATAAGCCGTTGTGTTGGTGCCGATGGCGCACTCACCCATGGGCAGGCTGTCATGGTTTTTCATGATCACCTGCTTGATCAGTGCTTTGCCCTGTGCCGGATCGTCAAAGTTTTCACAGGAATACTCTGCTACACGTCCATCTTTAAATTCCATATGCAGATTTTTAAACTGGATATCACCGATATAAACACTGCTGACCTCCAATACACCATTGGTTCCTGTTAATACAGGAGAGGTAAATACCTCGCCCAATGGAATATTCACATCTGCCACGCAGTTCTCAAAGTTAGTCTCTCTCTCCCGGTCCGCCAATGGATGCAGTTTTACGGTCAGATTGGTATGATTCTCCCCTTTTCCGGTGATCACTACGTGGTCTGCCTCATCCAGGCGGTCAATGATGGCCTGCTGGATGGTTTTATACACCTCATAATCCAGGGTATTGATGCGGATCGTTTCCTGGAAAATGGCCTCAAAATCCGGACCAATGGAAGGCTTTGGAAATGCGATGATGGTAAAGCTGGTCTCTTCTCCAGGAATATACTGGTTCACCACCTGGGCGGCGTCATTGGCGTAAGCTAAGGACAGTTTCTCCTGTTTCTCATTCAGTGCAAGGCATTCCGGCTTGTTTACCGGATCAAAACCAGGCTCTCCAAAGGTCTCGATCACTGCCGGGCCTGCATACTGGGCCGCTAATTTTTTATATTCCTCATAAGCCACCTTTAACACTGCCAATTTCCGTTCTGTAAAGGCTTTCTTCATATAAAGAGCATTGTCATAGCGGTGGTCGTACTCATACTGTTTATTCGGAGAGGTTCCGTAGAACCCACGCTTACGGTTCGGGTTCCGGTCGATACTCCAGACTGCCCGGCGGTAGAGAATGGTCTCTAAGCCCATCTGACGGAAATTCTCGATGGCTTTCCGGATCATCCGCTCGTAACCCAGCTCATAATGGATGGCAACGGTCTTTTTCTTGGACAGATCCCGTCCCATGACCTCAAAACCCTTGCGATAACCTTCCGTGTAAGTGTCCGCCATCTCGTCAATGGTCTCCTGGGGCAGGCGGTTCATAAAGCCTGCGATTTTTAACTCCTCATCGGAAATATATTCGCCAAAGGCATACAGATAGCGCAAATCGTTCAAATCCCGTTCCAGAATAATATCCTTGGCAAAGCTCAAGGACGGATCGAAATTTTCACGGATCCGGTAAGTAACAGTCAGATCTGCGTAATCGCTGGTAAACCAGTAAAGGGTCTCCTGGACACTGGATGCCTGTGGAAGCTGTCCCTCAAACAGGTTGTAGATCTCAATAAATAACTCGTCCAGAATCGTCATCTCTGTCAGACGGCTCTCCATGGCAAATGGAATCTGTCCACGGATCTCCTCGTATAAAAAGCTCAGTTTAGGGCCAAATTCCACACCCAATTGACGGACTGCGTAAGATGGGTTGGCATAACTGGTCTCATAATGAGACGGAAGAACATCCCCATACAACCGCTCATTCCAAAGCTTTAACTCTTCTAAGCTCTGGCTATTCCATGCATCTGCATCCACCAGACTTTTTACCTCTGAAATCATCTGGATAAATTCTGCGGTTTTTATAAAATAGCTGCGATACGGCTCTTCCACCGTACTTTCTCTTGTGATCTGGCCGATCCGCTCCATAGCCAGATAATACCGTTCTTTGACGGCTTCATTTTCATCTTTCCATAATACACGGTAATCCATGATTTACCCCCTGATTCCCATAATGATTGTAATGATCCAGCCTGCAAGCATCAGTCCGCTTAAGATTACGGTGATCCTTGCAATTATATGATTTTTCTCTTCTTCCAGAAAAGAAATGATTCCATACCATAAAGAAGAAATATCAAACAGAATACTGCATAATCCAAATGCTGCAGAACTCAGCGCCGCCTGGCCATTGGTAGTTACACCTCCATAAATGCCGTAGGCGCCAAGTGCGGCTGCAACCACCAGAAAGCCGAGAGAATACAGACTTCTTCTGGAGATTGGTTTTCTTACATAGGATACCCGGTTTGCAGCAGCTTCTTTTTGTTCCCGGATATTCTGTTCTTTCCGCTTTCTGCGGGCCTCTAATGCTTTTCTGGTCTCTTCCCGTTCCTGCGCTGCAACAGGATCAATGGTCGTATTTTTTCTGGTTTTTTTGACAGTACGTCCTTTCACGCCAAAATGCAGAGCACCACGTTCATCATCAGCAGCTGTTCTTGATGAACGGCTTGATTTTGCTGATCCTGCGGACTTTCCTGTTGAGATCCGGTATCTGCCCGGACGATTATTTTTCTGTCTTATTCCTGCCATGTATCTTTCTCCTTACACGGATCTTTTGTACCTTCCAATATGCCAGATACCCAAGGATACTTCCGATTGTATTTAATAAAATATCGTCCACATCAAAGCTGCCGATCTTAAAGATCAACTGGGTCAGTTCAATACACAGGCTGAATCCAAATCCCATAAGAACCGCATTTCTCCAGATCCGGCCTCTGCGGCTGACCACAGGAATGAAAAAACCAAAGGGAACAAAGCCCAGTACATTACCTGCCAGGTTTAAAAATACAGCTTGAAAACCAAGCAATCCCCGATATTTGATAAAACGACTGATCTCCCGGAACGGCATCAGATTATATGCATAATCTGTCTGTGCGCCTGGAACTCTGCCAAAAGATTCTGCAAAAAACAAAAAATATGTTAAGGCGATCAGGTACAGAATAAACAGTACCCAGCCGAATTTTTGAAGTTTGGTAGTGTTTCGAATCATAATAAAGTAGCCTTCTTTCAAACGTAACAGACTCCTGAGGCTTTGCCGTATGCTTTATACAGCAAACGCTGCAGAAAATGTACCGTATTCTGCAGCGTCCTGTGTTTAAAACATGATCTGTGACTTTTTCTTTAATAAATTCGCACCGGTTATAATGGATACAATCCCTGCGGAAACACCGACTGCGATGACAATGATCCCGATGGCGATATTAGCCGCACCGGTATTTCTCATTGCTTTATATACTTTTTCCATAACTGTCCTCCATCATATTCCAAATTCTAAGATGTCAGAACTTATTTTGCACCATACTGCTCGTAATAAGCATCGATTGCTGCTTTGATCTTATCATCGATCACAACCTGGCCCTGGCATTCTTTGTTGTACAGATGCTCTACAACATCTGCCATGGTAACGATCGCATTCGCTTTAAAACCGTATAACTCCTGAACCTCTTCCAGGGCGCTCTTCTCGCCTTTGCCGCGCTCCATACGGTTTAAAGATACCATCAGGCCGACAACTTCTACATTACCC
>CAKRWX010000084.1 GCA_934418055.1 uncultured Lachnospiraceae bacterium | reverse complement strand
CGGGAATGCAGGGATAAGACGGTGCAGGCTGGCACATAAAATGGAATTGAGGCCGGACGGACGCAGGAAAACGAATGAAAAACTGGTCCGGATGGTCTGGAAAGGATAACATACATGTATATTATAGTAGGTTTAGGAAATCCGGGAAAGGAATACGCTCATACCCGTCATAACGTGGGCTTTGAGACGATCGATATTCTGGCGGACCGGATGGGGATCGAAGTAGAAGAGAAAAAACACAAGGGACTGTGCGGGAAAGGAATACTGGCAGGTCAGAAGGTGATCCTGTTAAAACCGCAGACATATATGAATTTAAGCGGTGAGAGTGTCCGGGCAGCGGCGGATTTTTATAAGGTAGATCCGGAAGATATTCTGGTGATCTATGATGACATCAGTTTAGAACCGGGACAGTTACGGCTCCGTGGAAAAGGAAGCGCAGGCGGTCACAATGGGATCAAAAATATCATTGCTCATCTGGGAACCCAGGAATTCCCACGGATCAAGGTCGGCGTTGGCGATAAGCCGAAGGGCATGGATTTAGCAGATTATGTGCTGGGTCATTTCTCCAAAGAAGACCAGGCGAAGATGGACGAGGCATTTAAGGACGCGGCGGATGCGGCGGAGATGATCTTAGACAAGGGCATGGACGCAGCCATGAATCATTATAATATGAAGAAAAAGGGCGAGTAGAAATTATGAGCAGGGTATTTGTGAATCCGCTGACGGAACTGGCGGAGTATGAAGAACTGAATCGGGATCTCAACCGGGGAAAAGGGCCGGTTCAGATCAGCGGGTGCATGGATTCCCAGAAGGTTCATCTGATGTGGGAGGCCGGGGAGACACTGCCCTGGAAGTTAGTGGTAACTTACGACGACTCCAGAGCGAAGGAGATCTACGAGGATTTCCGGTGCTTTACAGACGCAGTCTGGCTGTATCCGGCCAAGGACCTTCTTTTTTATAATGCAGATATCCACGGCAACCTGATCACCAGGGAGCGGATGCAGGTGCTGCGGCATCTGATCGAGGAAAAAAGCGGCGTGGTGGTGACTACCATTGATGGTCTTATGGATCATTTGCTGCCCCTTTCCATGGTAGAGAGCCAGATCCTGACGGTGAGACAGGGAGAGGCGATCGATATTGAGGAATGGAAGCAGCGGCTGGTGTCCTTAGGCTACGAGCGCATGGCACAGGTAGACGGTATGGGACAGTTCTCCATCCGTGGCGGTATTGTGGATATTTTCCCGCTGACGGAGGAGCTTCCGGTCCGGATCGAGTTGTGGGGCGATGAGGTGGATTCCATCCGCAGCTTTGATCCGGAGAGCCAGCGGTCGGTGGAGCAGCTGGAAGAAGTGGTGCTGTACCCGGCCACGGAGATCGTGCTGACACCGGAGCAGGTGGAGATGGGTCTGGAGCGGATCACGAAATCGGAAAAATCTTATGAAAAGACCTTGCGGGAGCAGTTTCAGACAGAAGAAGCCCATAGGATCCGTTCGATCATCGAAGAATTCAAGGAAAATCTGAAGGATGGCATGGCAACCGGGTCTCTGGACAGTTATCTCACCTATTTTTGTCAGGATACGGTGTCATTTGCTGAATATTTTCCTGCGGATGAGACAGCGGTGTTCTTAGACGAGCCTATCCGCTTAAAGGAGCGGGGAGAGGCAGTGGAGACGGAATTCCGGGAAAGCATGATGAACCGGCTGGAGAAGGGCTATCTTCTGCCGGAGCAGACCTCTCTTCTCTATTCGATACGGGAGACATTGGCGGAGCTGGAAACGCCTCATACCGTCTGTGTCACCGGATTGGAACAGAAGCTTCCGGGACAGGAGATCAAGAACCGTTACAGCATCCAGACGAGAAATATCAACTCCTATCAGAACAGCTTTGAGATGCTGATCGGAGATTTAAAGCGGTGGAAAAAGGAGAAATACCGGGTGGTCCTGCTGTCCGGCTCCAGGACCCGTGCAAGCCGTCTGGCGGGGGATTTGAGAGAGTATGAACTGAGCGCCTTCTGTACCGATGATCCGGAGCGGAGTGTGCAGCCTGGAGAGATCCTGGTGACTTACGGTGTGCTGCACCGGGGCTTTGAGTATCCGCAGATCAAGTTTGTGGTGATCACTGAGGGCGATATGTTTGGCGGCAGCAAAAAGAAGCGGAGAAAGAAAAAGACCTCCTATGAGGGCAAGAAGATCCAGAGCTTCACGGAGCTTTCCATCGGTGATTACGTGGTCCATGAGGATCACGGCCTGGGTATTTACCGGGGTATCGAGAAGATCGAGCAGGATAAGGTGATCAAGGACTATCTGAAGATCGAGTACGCGGACGGTGGAAACCTGTATCTGCCAGCCACCCGCTTAGACGGCATCCAGAAATACGCCGGAAGTGACGCCAAAGCGCCGAAGCTGAATAAATTAGGCGGTGAACAGTGGAAGAAAACCAAGGCCAGGGTGAAGGGGGCGGTCAAGGAGATCGCCAAAGACCTGGTAGAGCTTTACGCCGCCAGACAGGATTCCAATGGTTTCCAGTACAGCGAGGACACCGTGTGGCAGCGGGAGTTTGAGGAGCTGTTCCCATATGATGAAACCGACGACCAGTTAGATGCCATTGACGCCACCAAGAAAGACATGGAGAGCCGGAAGATCATGGACCGTCTGATCTGCGGTGACGTAGGCTATGGTAAGACGGAGATCGCGCTTCGGGCAGCTTTTAAGGCACTGCAGGACGGAAAGCAGGTAGTATATCTGGTGCCGACCACCATTTTGGCCCAACAGCATTACAATACTTTTGTCCAGCGAATGAAGGATTTCCCGGTGCGGGTGGATCTGTTATCCCGTTTCCGCACGCCGTCGCAGGTGAAAAAGACCCTGGAAGACCTGAAAAAGGGTCTGGTGGATGTGGTCATTGGAACGCATCGGGTATTGTCAAAGGATGTGCATTTTAAAGATCTGGGACTGCTGATCATCGATGAGGAGCAGCGGTTTGGTGTATCAGATAAGGAAAAGATCAAGAAATTAAGGGAAAATGTGGATGTTCTGACGTTGACGGCAACTCCGATTCCGCGAACTCTTCACATGAGCCTGGTGGGAATCCGGGATATGAGTGTGCTGGAGGAACCGCCGGTGGACCGTGTACCGATCCAGACCTATGTGATGGAATACAATGATGAGATGGTCCGGGAAGGTATAAAACGGGAGCTGGCCAGAGGTGGACAGGTGTATTATGTATACAACCGGGTGAAGGATATTGAAGAGGTGGCGAACCATGTGGCACAATTAGTACCGGATGCCAATGTGGTGTTCGCCCACGGGCAGATGCATGAGCACCAGTTGGAGAAGATCATGCTGGATTTTATCAACGGCGATATCGATGTGCTGGTGTCTACCACTATCATCGAGACCGGACTGGACATTTCTAACGCGAATACCATGATCATTCAGGACGCAGACCATATGGGCCTGTCCCAGCTTTACCAGTTAAGGGGCCGTGTGGGCCGTTCCAGCAGGACTTCTTATGCGTTTTTGATGTATAAGCGGGATAAGGTGTTAAAAGAAGTAGCGGAGAAGCGACTTCAGGCCATCCGTGAATTTACAGAGTTAGGCTCCGGCATCAAGATCGCCATGCGCGATCTGGAGATCCGCGGCGCCGGAAATGTGCTGGGCGCGGAACAGCATGGGCATATGGAGGCGGTTGGTTATGACCTGTACTGCAAGCTGTTAAATCAGGCGGTAGAAGCCCTGCGCGGAAAAAGGGACGAGGAAGAGGATTTCCAGACGGTGGTAGACTGCGATATCGATGCGTACATTCCGGTTTCTTATATTAAGAATGAATATCAGAAGCTGGATGTGTATAAGCGGATCTCTGCCATCGAGTCTGAGGAAGAATATATGGATATGCAGGATGAGCTGATCGACCGGTTTGGGGATATTCCAAAGGCTGTGGACAATCTGCTGCGGATCGCGCTCATCAAGGCGTTAGCGCATCAGGCATACGTGACCGAGGTGGGGATCAACCGCCAGGAGGTACGGATCTCCATGTTCCCGAAGGCGAAGTTAAACACCGAGGGCATTCCGGCACTGGTAGCAGAGTACAAAGGGGCGTTAAAGATGCAGATGGGTGAGACACCGGGATTTCTGTATCAGGAGCGTAATAAGAAAAATCAGGATTGTCTGTCTATGGCGGACAAGGCGCAGGAGATCTTAAAACGGCTGCAGGAATTGTGCGTGAAGAATGAAAAGGCTTGATAGGCGATGGGAAAATTAAGAAAGAACCAGCGGACAGTTTGAAGCTGTCTGACTGGTTCTTTATCAGTTATCAGAATTTTTTTGCTGTGAAATGTATTCCTTGGCGTAAGTTAACAGGGTTTTGGCCGTATTTATCTGCTTTTGCGTACCTTCTTTTGAGGCAATATAAAATGGATCATAATCGCTGGCGTGCCGGATTTCCTCTGCCTGTACGATCTGGCGGCCTAATGTTCTGGGAAAGATTTCTGTTGCGATGTAATTTTTATTAAAGTAAGCCAAGGTATCTTTATGACGTTTGAAAGCGATGCCATTTATAGAAAGTATGGCATCAATGGTGTGATAAATGGAATAATAAGCCCGGTTATTGGCACCTCGGTACTGAGTGCAGTCCATGAGAACCTGGGCGGAATTTAAATCTTCTTCTGCAATCATCAGACGATGGGCTACCAGATCCCATTTGTTGCCAACATCTAGTTCATCAGGCTGTTTCATCATATAATGACACTCCCTCTGTCTTTACATTTTTATAGAACGGGTATACGGTATTCCAACGCCGGAAGTTCTTGATATTTTTTACAACCGGCATCATCCAGATACCATATTTTACATTATAATCAAACCCCAATTCTGACAGAGCATCAGAAAATGGCTCCAGTTTATCTTCATCTAAGTCCACAAGGAGCATAAGATCAATATCGGAATCTTTTGTAAAATCACCGCGGGCGTAGGAACCATATAAAATGACCTGCTTTAGGTGTGAACCGTAGATTTTCTGCACTGCGGATACATATTCGGAAATGAGACTTTGCATCTGGTTTGTCATGGTTTATCACCTACTTTCTAATATAAGTATTATATCCTATTGAGGGAATGGTAAGCAATAGATTATATCAAATATTAGAAGGAAGATACATAAGTGGATGTTAAGATGATATGTGGAATAAAATGCTTGACATTTCCCTCCATAACAGATACGTTTTATAAGAAGAATTGTATTTGTTTATGGAGGGATTTTTTATTATGTATGCAACATTCTGGTCTCTGGTGCCGCCGGTTGTGGCGATCGTACTGGCGCTGATCACCAAGGAGGTGTATAGTTCGCTGTTTGTTGGAATTGCCACGGCAGCATTATTTTATGCACAGTTTCATGTTGTTGACGCATATACCACGATGTTCCGGGATGGTTTTATCGCGTCGCTTTCAGATAGTTCCCATGTGGGAATTCTGATCTTTTTAGTGGTTCTGGGAACCATCGTGGTGCTGATGAACAGAGCCGGCGGTTCGGCGGCTTATGGAAAATGGGCGCAGAAGCGGATCAAGACAAGAAAAGGAACGTTGTTTGCTACCTTTGCACTGGGCGTCCTGATCTTCGTGGATGATTATTTTAACTGTCTGACCGTAGGAAGCATCATGCGTCCGGTGACGGATAAACACAATGTTTCCAGGGCAAAGCTGGCGTATATCATTGACGCCACGGCGGCTCCGGTGTGCATGATCGCACCGATCTCTTCCTGGGCAGCGGCAGTGGCTGGTGTGACGGCGGATACGGATGGACTGGATCTGTTTATGAGATCTATTCCTTATAACCTGTATTCTCTGCTTACCATCGCCATGATTATTCTCATTATTGCTTTTGATATTGATTTTGGATCGATGAAAAAGCATGAGGACAATGCGGCAAAGGGCGATCTGTTTACCTGCGGAAATCGTGTGGCGGATGACGGTTCCATGAGAGCGATTTCTACCAAGGGAACTGTGGTGGATCTGGCGGTTCCGGTGGTGGCGCTGATCGTATGCTGCGTGACGGGAATGATCTATACCGGTGGATTTTTTGAAGGTGAAAGCTTTGTCAAGGCGTTTGCAGGATGTGACGCTTCTTTGAGCCTTTCCATGGGTTCTGCGGCGGCATTGCTGTTTACCATTATATTTTACCTGGTGAGACGGGTTCTTACCTTCCAGGACTGTATGAATGCGTTTCCAGAGGGATTTAAAGCCATGATCAGTCCGGTGCTGATCCTGACATTTGCATGGACCTTGTCTAATATGACCAGCTTATTGGGCGCAAGAGAGTATGTCAGCGCGATTTTTGCGGGAAGTGCCAGTCATATGACGGCGATGCTTCCGGCTATCGTGTTCTTAGTAGCGATTTTCCTGGCATTTTCCACGGGAACCTCCTGGGGAACTTTCGGTATTCTGCTTCCGATCATAGCAGGAATCAACCTGCCGTCGGAGCTATTGGTGATCACCGTATCCGCCTGCCTGGCAGGTGCAGTCTGCGGCGATCATTGTTCTCCGATTTCCGATACCACCATCATGTCCTCAGCAGGCGCGCAGTGTGACCATATGAACCATGTCACCACCCAGATCCCGTATGTGGCAGTGGCGGCAACCGTGTCATTTATCGGCTACTGTATCGCTGGCGTGGTGCAGAATCCGGTGATCGTGCTGGCGGTGTCCTTCGTGATCATGGCGGCGGTACTGGCAGGCGTGAAGAAATTTGCAAAATAGTATTAAAAGAAATGGGTTTCCCAAACAGTAGTTTTCTAGTATACTAAAAGACAAATAAATATGGGTGTCAAAACTTTTTGCCACCTGGAAGACGGAGGAATAATCACATGGATACAATCACAGGACGCAACGTAGGCAAGACATGCCGCACCCATTACAAGGGAACTTTTAACGATGGAACACAGTTCGACTCTTCTTACGACCGCGGCGAGCCATTGGAGTTCGTATGCGGCGCAGGCCAGATGATCAAAGGCTTTGACGCAGCAGTGGCAGATATGGAAGTGGGCGAGGTAAAAGAGATCCACTTAATGCCAGAAGAGGCATATGGCCAGCCAGATCCACAGGCTATTTTCGAACTGGAGATCGCACAGCTGCCAGGTTCCGAGAATCTGAAGGTTGGACAGCAGGTGTATTTAAGCAATCAGTATGGCCAGCCATTCCCGGTGAAAGTGATTGCAAAAGAGGAGAAGACGATTACCTTTGATGCGAACCATGAGATGGCGGGAAAAGAGCTGAATTTTAAGATCGAGTTAGTGGAAGTAAAAGAGTGATGTAAGAGAGGCTGTCGCATTTGATGCGGCAGCCTCTCTGTTAAGTATTATGTTTAGCATGATAGTTAATATCGTCAAGATTTTCAAGAAAAAATATTTTGGTTGGAAGATATTGTGTATGCATAGCAGCCACCTCAGATTTGGCGGATAGCGCACGGAAAGCAGTTTGTACTGCAAGATATCCTTGACGCCGTGGGTGCTGATAAATAGTTGCCGTTGCAATGCCATCTCTGATTAGTTTTTGCGCAAGATCTGAATCATCGAATGTAATAATCTGTACTTTACCAATTAAATTTAAGTCCTTAATTGCCTCCATAATACTATTTCCCATTGCAGATGGGAAAATGATGATATCTGTTAAAGGGGCATTTTGTAATGCTTTTAAGGCTATTTTGTAATCTTGGATGTCCTGTCCATGGAGTTCAAATGTTCCTTCGTAATGAATATCAGGATATGCCTCAGTGAGCCGGTTTTCTAAACCATTTGCACGAAGGATATGTCCAAGCATTTGAAAACTTGGAGAGAAATGCATAAGATGCCCTTCTCCAGGATGAATAATGTGAGCAAGACCAGCAGTGATTTGACCTTCGCGGTAATAATCGCATCCAATAAATGAGTAGTACTTGCAAGATTCAATGATGTTGCTGAGTAAAATGACTGGAATTCCCTTGGATGTGAGGTTGGTAATTTTATCAGCAATACATGTTGCGTTTATGGGGACAATTACAATTGCGTTATATTCATTTTGTTCGGCTGTGTCTAATAAATTAAGCTGTGAAATGGGATCGAAATCATTACATAAGAGGACATCGACAGAAACACCAAAATCAATAATTTCCTTGCTGTATTCATTAATTCCGGTTAAAACATATTTAAAAAACTCATCCATGTTCTTTCTGTGCATAATCACAGCAATTTTTCGATTAGAAGAGCTTTTGGATAGTCCCTGTGCGATAACATTTGGTTTATGGTTTAATTCATTGGCAATTTCTTTAATGCGTGCTGCGACTTCAGGTTTGACTCTGCCACGGTTATGAAGTGCTCTGTCAACAGTGCCGATGGAGACACCTGCAATTTCTGCTATTGATTTTAATGTTGTAGCCATAAAGATTATTCTTCCTTTGCGTTAACCATAACATTTTGTGGTAATCTAAAAAATATTATAACAATAAAATATACTATTTATCAACAATAAATCTAAAGAATAAGCAAAAAATATTTTTATTAGAAAATGCGTTTACCATAACGCAAGAAGATGGAAAACTGCGAAAAATTGGTAGTGTTGCCTATAAGGAACAGGGAATAGTTGTGCATAATAACAAAAAAATACAAAAATAATGATATATTATTGACATATTAGATACATATGGATTAGAATTAGATTAGTGTTAACGATAACGCAATAATGAAAGAACAGAGGAGAAAAGCATATGAAGGCTATTATGATGATGTTTGATACGTTAAACCTGCGAATGCTTCAACCGTATGGATGTGATTGGACACATACACCTAATTTTCAACGGCTTGCAGAGCATGCGGTTACGTTTGATAATTGTTATGCAGGAAGCCTTCCATGTATGCCTGCGAGAAGGGAACTTCAGACTGGAAGACTTAATTTTCTCCATAGAAGTTGGGGACCGTTAGAACCGTATGATGATTCAATGGCAGAGATTCTTAGTCATGCAGGAATATATACCCATTTGATTAGCGATCATCAGCATTACTGGGAAGATGGAGGTGCAACTTACCATAATCGTTATGACAGTTGGCAGGGGGTAAGAG
>CAKRWX010000083.1 GCA_934418055.1 uncultured Lachnospiraceae bacterium | reverse complement strand
GAGCAAGAAAACCCCAGAGGATTGCGCCCTCTGGGGTTTTCGTTTTGTGCCTTATGGAAAGTTCACCACATTCCTTAGCTACCTACATCATATTCTATTTTGGTTGAAATGTCAATATGCCATAAATCCCAGCATCGTAGATAAGTTGCACTTATATCTGCCGGACTGGGGCAGTACACCAAATGAATTAATTAAACAATTCGAAAAGCTAGAACAGTTTGTGAAAAATTTCGTGTTGTATGAGCCTATAAAATGCCGATTTTTCATGTCAAATACGGAAGAAACATTCAGAAGTAGAAACGAGAAAACCCGCATAAAATACTAGTTTTCTAGCATTTATGCGGGTTTGTTGAAAAGCTGATGACGGGACTCGGACCCGTGACCTCCTCACTACCAATGAGGTGCGCTACCACCTGTGCCACATCAGCGTTTTTGGGTTGTTGTCTTTGCTGTATCCTTAAGACTCGTTTATGATATCATGAGTTTTCATATTTGTCAACACAAATTTGAAAATTTTTTAAAAAGAATTTTTCCCTTTTAATAATGAGGGGAATATGATATGATAATCCAAGACAAAACGTAACTGTGAAGGTACTGAACAGTTATCATGAAACACAATGGACGGAGGAATGTTATGGAAGAGAATAAAGAAGTTTTAGAAGTCTCTAAAAACTTTATTGAGCAGGAGATCGAGAAGGATCTGGCAGAGGGCGTGTACGATCATGTGCAGACACGTTTCCCACCGGAGCCTAATGGATATCTTCATATTGGACATGCAAAATCTATTTTACTGAATTACGGCCTTGCGAAAAAATATGGCGGTAAGTTCAACATGCGTTTTGATGATACCAACCCGACCAAAGAGAAGGAAGAGTTTGTTCATTCCATTTTAGAGGACGTGAAGTGGCTGGGGGCTGATTATGAAGACCGGTTATTCTTCGCTTCTAACTATTTCCAGAAGATGTATGAGTGTGCTGTTTTCTTAATTAAGAAGGGCAAGGCGTTTGTCTGTGATCTGAGTGCGGAGCAGATCCGTGAATACCGTGGTGATTTCACTACACCAGGTAAGGAGAGCCCGTACCGTAACCGCAGCATCGAGGAGAATTTACAGTTATTCGAGGATATGAAGGCTGGTAAGTATCAGGATGGTGAGAAGGTACTGCGTGCGAAGATCGATATGGCTTCCCCGAATATCAACATGCGCGACCCGGTAATCTACCGTGTGGCTCATATGACTCATCACAATACCGGCGATACCTGGTGCATTTACCCGATGTATGACTTTGCCCATCCGATCGAGGATGCTATCGAGCATATCACTCACTCCATCTGTACTCTGGAATTTGAGGATCACAGACCGTTGTATGACTGGGTAGTAAGAGAATGTGAGTTTGAGAATCCGCCTCGTCAGATTGAGTTTGCCAAATTATACCTGACCAACGTGGTAACTGGCAAGCGTTATATCAAGAAGCTGGTTGAGGATGGTATTGTAGACGGCTGGGATGATCCGCGTCTGGTTTCTATCGCTGCTTTAAGAAGAAGAGGTTATACACCGGAGTCCATTAAGAAGTTTGTAGAGCTGGTTGGTGTTTCCAAGGCCAACAGTTCTGTTGACTATGCCATGTTAGAGTACTGCATCCGCGAGGACTTAAAGTTAAAACGTCCGCGTGTGATGGCGATCCTGGATCCAGTGAAGTTAGTGATCGACAACTATCCAGAAGGACAGATCGAGATGTTAAGCATTCCGAATAACCTGGAGAATGAAGAGCTGGGAGAGAGAGAAGTTCCATTTGCGAAAGAACTCTATATTGAGAGAGAAGATTTCATGGAAGAGCCTCCGAAGAAATATTTCCGTCTGTTCCCAGGCAATGAGGTCCGTCTCATGGGTGCTTATTTCGTGACCTGTACCGGATACGAGAAGGATGAGAATGGCAATGTCACAGTGGTTCACGCAACCTACGATCCAGAGACCAAGAGCGGTTCCGGATTTAACGCAAGAAAAGTAAAAGGAACCATTCACTGGGTAGCAGTTCCGACTGCAGAGAAGGCAGAGTGCCGTCTGTATGAGAACATCGTGGATGAGGAGAAAGGCAAGTTAAATGCTGATGGAACCCTGAACTTAAATCCAAACTCCCTGACGGTTCTGCCAGACTGCTATGTGGAGCCTTCCTTAAAGACTGCGAAGGCATACGACAGCTTCCAGTTCATGAGAAATGGATATTTCTGCGTGGACTGCAAGGACAGCACCGAGGAGCATCCGGTATTTAACCGCATTGTTTCCCTGAAGAGTTCATTCAAATTAAAATAATTACGGGCATTTGCGCGGAACGTGTATGACGGCTGCGCGGGCTTCGTGAAAATGTAGGATGATCAATCATATGGAATTAATGATTCCTTTAAAAGCTCAGGCGGGGAAACCCATGTATGAGCAGATCTATGAATATATCAAAGAAGAGATACGTAAAGGGAGTCTGGCCGCTGGGACCAGGCTCCCTTCTACTAGGATCCTGGCGGAGCATTTAAAGATCAGCCGTTCCACCAGCCAGATGGCGTATGACCAGCTGGTTTCTGAGGGCTATATTGAGACCATTCCCTGCAAGGGGTATTTTGTCTTAAAGATCGATGAGCTGGTAGAGGTGGAGCCGGAGACAAAGATGGGGTTTCTGGTGGAACCGGAGCAGCAGGAGGCGGAGCTGGATGTGGATTTTTCCCCAAGGGGTATCGATCTGACCAGCTTTCCGTATAATGCCTGGAGAAAGGTCACAAGGACCACGCTGATGGACGATGATAAAGAAATGTTCCTGACCGGGTCTCCCCAGGGAGAGCCGGGACTGCGGGAGGCCATCCGTGGATATCTTCACTCTGCCAGAGGTGTCAACTGCACAGCGGATCAGATCATCATCGGCGCGGGAAGTGAGTATCTGATGATGCTGCTGACCCAGATTTTAGGCACCGGCAGAACCATCGCCATGGAAAATCCCACCTACCGTCAGGCGTACCGGGTATTTGAGAGCCTGGGATGTCAGATGAAGCCGGTGGAGATGGATGCCCACGGCATGAATGTGCAGTTATTGGAAGAGAGCGGGGCGGATATCGCTTACGTGATGCCGTCTCATCAGTATCCAACTGGGGTTGTGATGCCCGTCAAACGCCGCCAGGAATTACTCTCCTGGGCTGGCAGAGGAGAGAAACGGTATCTGATCGAGGATGATTATGACAGTGAGTTCCGCTACCGTGGAAAGCCGGTTCCGGCTCTTCAGGGCATGGATATCCAGGGAAAGGTGATCTACATGGGAACCTTTTCCAAGTCGATTGCCCCTGCCATCCGTGTTGGCTATCTGGTGCTTCCGGCGCCGCTCTTAGCGGTTTATAAGAGAAAATGTGGGTTCTATGCTTCTACGGTCTCCAGGATCGACCAGAAGATCATCTACCAGTTTCTCACAGAAGGACACTACGAGCGTCATTTGAACCGCATGAGGGCCATTTACAAGGGGAAACATGACGTGCTCATGAGCGAGTTAAAGACCCTTGGAACAGAATTTCTGGTCCAGGGTGAGTACGCAGGGCTTCATGTGCTGTTAAAATACCGGAAAGCGGGCATGGAGACGTGGCTGGTGGAAGAGGCAGCCAAAGCCAGAGTCGGCGTTTATGGGATCTCTGGTTTCCTCATTGCGCCGCTGGCAGATCAGAAGGAAAAATGCTTTTCCACAGTGGTATTAGGCTACGCAAGACTGAACGAGGATCAGATCCGGGATGGGATCCGGAGGCTGGCGGCGACGTGGAAGTGAACAAAAAACACCTGTCGGTGTGAACTGGGAACATAAATAGTTCCCGTACTCATCACCAACAGGTGTTTTTTCAATTACAGATCTTCTTCAATAGTAGCAGAATCTGCAGAAGCGGTCTCCTCCGCAGCCTTTTTCACTTCCTCGGCTGCGTCCTGTGCCGCGTCTTTTGCAGCTTCAACTGCGTCAGCGGCATTTTCTGCCACAACCTGGGCAGTCTCTTTTGCTGTTTCAGCTGCCTGCTCAGCAGCCTCTTTTCCAGTCTCCACTGCCTCTTTTCCGGCTTCAGCCGCCACATCAGCAGCTTCTTTTGCCACATCTTCTACGGCTTCCTTCTTCTCGCCTAAAGTCACATAAGTGCGGGAAGCGGCTTCGGACTCGTGAGGAAGAGTGCCGTCAAAATCGTCATCGTCTTCATTTTCAAAATCGTGAAAGTCCTGGTCTAATTCCTTATGAAAAGATCTATACTTTAAAAAATAAGATACACCGGCAACAACAGCGCCGGCAGCAGTAGCCAGGGCAAGAAACTTACCAAACTTCTTTTTCTCTGACATAGTGGGGATGCTCCTTTCATTTCAAACATATCGATTGATTCTATTGTAATACCTTTATTTCAAAAAAGAAAGGGATATAAACAGAAAAATTTTATAAAATATTAGCACTCAACACTTGACAGTGCTAACAGAACGTGCTATAACTTGTTTATGCAATGAGAAGTGATAAATGCAAAAGATGTTTCTAATCAAAAAAGATTTGAGGAGGAATTTTCATATGAAGTTAGTACCATTATTTGACAGAGTTGTATTAAAACAGTTAGTAGCAGAGGAGACTACCAAGTCCGGTATCGTTCTTCCAGGTCAGGCAAAGGAGAAACCACAGCAGGCAGAAGTGATCGCAGTAGGTCCTGGCGGTGTGGTTGATGGAAAAGAGATCACCATGCAGGTTAAAGTTGGCGATAAGGTAATTTACTCCAAGTATTCTGGAACAGAGGTTGAGTTAGACAACGAGAAATACGTAGTTGTAAAACAGAACGACATCTTAGCAGTGATCGAGTAAAGAAAACTCCAGATGGGGCATGAAGAGTGCCTTGTGTATGGATGAGATAGAAATTGGATAGAGATCTGAAAAGATCCAATGAATGAAAATCGAGATAAGAATTGGAGGAATTTCATCATGGCAAAAGAAATTAAATATGGTGTAGAAGCAAGAAAAGCTCTGGAAGCTGGCGTAAACCAGTTGGCTGATACGGTTCGTGTAACATTAGGACCGAAAGGAAGAAACGTGGTTCTGGATAAGTCTTTCGGCGCTCCATTGATCACCAACGATGGTGTGACCATCGCAAAAGAGATCGAGTTAGCTGATCCATTTGAGAACATGGGTGCTCAGTTAGTAAAAGAAGTTGCTACCAAGACCAACGACGTAGCTGGTGATGGTACTACAACCGCAACCGTTCTGGCACAGGCTATGATCAACGAAGGTATGAAGAACCTGGCAGCAGGCGCTAACCCAATCGTATTAAGAAAGGGTATGAAGAAAGCAACTGACGCAGCTGTTGAAGCTATCGCTAAGATGAGCCAGCCGATCAGCGGCAAAGCACAGATCGCAAGAGTTGCAGCGATTTCTGCAGCTGATGACGAGGTTGGTGAGCTGGTTGCAGATGCTATGGAGAAAGTTTCCAACGATGGCGTTATCACCATTGAAGAGTCCAAGACCATGAAGACTGAGTTAGACCTGGTTGAAGGTATGCAGTTTGACAGAGGTTATCTGTCTGCTTATATGTGCACCGATATGGATAAGATGGAAGCAGTTCTGGATAACCCATACATCCTGATCACAGATAAGAAGATTTCCAATATCCAGGAGATCTTACCAGTACTGGAGCAGATCGTTCAGTCCGGTTCCAGACTGCTGATTATCGCTGAGGATGTTGAGGGCGAGGCTCTGACCACTCTGATTGTCAACAAATTAAGAGGTACCTTCAATGTAGTCGCTGTTAAGGCTCCTGGCTATGGCGATAGAAGAAAAGAGATGTTACAGGATATCGCAACTCTGACAGGCGGTACCGTAATCTCCAGCGATTTAGGCTTAGAACTGAAAGATACCACGATGGATCAGTTAGGCCGTGCAAAATCTGTAAAAGTTCAGAAAGAGAACACCGTAATCGTTGATGGTGAAGGTGATAAGGCTGCAATCGCAGCAAGAGTTGCCCAGATCAGAGGACAGATCGAGGAGACTACTTCTGATTTCGACCGTGAGAAACTGCAGGAGAGACTGGCAAAACTGGCTGGCGGTGTCGCAGTAATCCGTGTTGGTGCAGCTACTGAGACTGAGATGAAAGAAGCAAAACTGCGTATGGAGGATGCTTTAGCAGCAACAAGAGCAGCTGTTGAAGAAGGTATCATCTCCGGTGGTGGTTCTGCATATATCCACGCAACCAAGGAAGTTTCCAAGATCCTGGATACTTTGGAAGGTGATGAGAAGACAGGCGCTAAGATCATTCTGAAAGCCCTGGAAGCTCCATTATACCACATTGCAGCAAATGCAGGTCTGGAAGGCGCTGTCATCATCAATAAAGTAAAAGAGTCCCCAGTTGGAACTGGTTTCGATGCATACAAAGAAGAGTATGTCAACATGATCGAGGCTGGTATCCTGGATCCTGCAAAGGTTACCAGAAGTGCTCTGCAGAACGCAACCAGTGTAGCATCTACTCTGTTGACAACTGAGTCCGTTGTTGCTAATATTAAAGAAGAGACTCCAGCCGTACCAGCAGGTGCAGGCATGGGCGGAATGATGTAATCGCGCAGAGGGAAAAACAAGCGGCTGCGCAGCAGCCATTTGTTTTTCCTGCGCGATTAGCGAATGAACCAGTCTGCGCAAGCAGACGGCAGAGCGCGTAAGCGCGGGTTCATGAGCTTTATTACATTGACATCCTAGGAGTCAGCGCGCGGCGTGAAAAAGCATTTTGAGAGGGAGACACTCATGCCTGGCATGAGCGTCTCCCTCTTTTACTATAACGGGGATTTTATTACAAACGCCAGTTATAGAAGTTTTACACACATTTTTTACAGCAGGAGGGGTTACAAATGAATGATTCTTATGCAGAGTGGCTGGTAAAACGAAAGAATCCGGCCTACAACATTGTACTGAAAGCGGCACTGGTGCTTTTATGTGCCATCAGCCTGGTCCTGGCACTGGTGACGCCATTTGGCATCATTATTCTGACTGTCGTGGGAATTGCTTCCTATTTCGCTTTCCAGAGCCTGAGCCAGGAATTTGAGTATCTGGTAGTCAACGATCAGATCACCATTGACCGTGTGCTTGGCAAGGCAAGAAGAAAGAAAGGCTGGGAAGGTTCCTTAGCAGATGTCCAGATCATCGGACCGGTGGATGCCTACCAGGTAAAAGATCAGGACAAGCAGGGGATCAAGGTATTGGATTTCTCATCCCATCAGCCGGGAGCCAAGGTTTACGCCATTATTTATCAGAAAGGCGGTAACTGGGAGAAGATCCTGTTTGAGCCGAATCATAAGATATTAGACTGTCTTCGTCAGAGAAGTCCGAGAAAGGTCATTTTATAAGTTAAATGTGTCAATTTTTATAAGCAATTTGTATTTGACAATAGGGTGAAAACCTGTTAAAGTTATGAACTAATACATGACCACAAGGGGACAAAGTTGGAAAGTCCGACGCAAGCTTGCTTGCAGGAGGGCTTTCCAATTTTGAACCCGCAAAACATGAGTAAGCAGCCATTTTTCGCAGAAAAATGAGCGGATTACGAATGTTTTGTAGATTGCGGGAGCGCGAAGCGCGGAGCAATCGTGGTCATGATAACAACTAATACAGAAAGCGAGGAAATTTGAAATGGGTACAATTATCGGTGAAGGCATTACCTTTGACGATGTGCTTCTGGTTCCATCTTACTCAGAAGTAATTCCAAACCAGGTTGATCTTACCACCTATTTAACGAAAAAGATCAAACTGAACATTCCGCTTATGAGTGCGGGCATGGATACCGTTACAGAACACCGTATGGCAATTGCTATGGCAAGACAGGGCGGTATCGGTATCATTCACAAGAATATGTCGATTCAGGCGCAGGCTGAAGAGGTAGATAAGGTTAAGCGTTCTGAAAATGGTGTCATCACGGATCCATTTTATCTTTCCCCGGAACATACATTAAAAGATGCAGATGAATTAATGGGTAAGTTCCGTATTTCCGGTGTTCCGATCACAGAGGGACGCAAGTTAGTTGGTATCATTACCAACCGTGATCTGAAATTCGAGGAGGATTTCTCCAAGAAGATCAAAGAGTGCATGACTTCTGAGCATCTGGTAACCGCGAAAGAGGGAATCACCTTAGTGGAAGCCAAGAAGATCCTGGCAAAGGCAAGAGTGGAGAAACTTCCGATCGTGGATGATGACTTTAATTTAAAGGGACTGATCACCATCAAGGATATTGAGAAGCAGATCAAGTATCCATTTTCCGCAAAAGACGAGCAGGGAAGACTTCTCTGCGGCGCTGCCGTTGGTATCACTGCTAACGTATTAGAGCGTGTAGAAGCTTTGGTGAAGGCTCATGTGGATGTGGTAGTTCTGGACTCCGCCCATGGTCATTCCGCTAACGTTCTCCGTTGTGTGAGAATGATCAAAGAAGCATATCCGGATCTGCAGGTCATCGCAGGTAACGTAGCAACCGGAGAGGCAACCAAGGCTTTAATCGAGGCTGGTGTTGACGCTGTTAAGGTTGGTATCGGACCTGGTTCTATCTGTACCACTCGTGTGGTTGCAGGTATCGGCGTACCACAGATCACCGCTGTTATGGACTGCTACGCAGTGGCAAAAGAGTACGGAATCCCGATCATCGCAGATGGCGGTATCAAGTACTCTGGAGATATTACCAAGGCTATTGCAGCTGGCGGTAATGTCTGCATGATGGGAAGCATGTTCGCTGGATGTGACGAGAGCCCGGGAACCTTCGAGTTATACCAGGGTAGAAAATACAAAGTATACCGTGGTATGGGTTCCATCGCAGCTATGGAGAACGGAAGTAAGGATCGTTACTTCCAGTCTGATGCCAAGAAACTGGTTCCAGAAGGCGTTGAAGGCCGTGTAGCATATAAGGGTCTGGTGGAAGATACTGTATTCCAGATGCTTGGTGGATTAAGATCCGGTATGGGATACTGTGGAGCCAAAGACATCAAGACTCTCCAGGAGACCGGAAGATTCGTGAAGATCTCCGCTGCATCCTTAAAAGAGAGCCATCCACATGATATTCATATTACAAAAGAGGCTCCGAACTATTCCGTAGATGAATAATTAAGAGTGAAATAGAA
>CAKRWX010000082.1 GCA_934418055.1 uncultured Lachnospiraceae bacterium | reverse complement strand
CCCGGCGAAACTATCAATCTGATCTCCAATCCAACCTACGCAGGCGTTCTGGAACAATTCCGCAGCCGCCGCGATCAGCTGGGCTTCGCCCCAGAGAAATGAGGTGTCCTATGATTTACGCAAATAACCGTGATTCTATCCTTGCACACGGCACAGCTATCCGTGAGTATTTCCCAGATCTGGCTGACCAGACCATAAAACTGGCTGAAGAGGCCATGAATGGAATGCTGGTCCTTCCTGGAACCGGGCCAGAACTGTATTTTGTGGGCAATTCGACGCGATGGACAGAAAATCCAGTAAATGACAACGAATATACGTTTCATTTAAACCGGATGCCACATCTAAAAACATTGGCCGAAGCCTATGGACTGACCGGCAACCTAGATTATGCCAAAAAAGCTATCGAAGAACTAACTAACTGGATCGACCACGTTCCCGCGCCCTCTCTCTATGACGAGCAGGGAAATTGGGCTCCTCTTCATTTTGATGGACTTTCTCCTTGGCGTGCCTTAGAGGTCGGTATCCGCGGATACCGGACATGGCCTATCATTATGGAACTGCTGGCAGATACGCCGTATTTTACAAAAGAATTTGAGCAAAAACTTTATGAAAGTGCCTGTCTTCATTGTAAGATTCTGTACGAGATCTCGCCGCTGTTATGGCCAAAAGCCAACCATAACCATTATCTGATGGAAAACCTGGGTCTGATGGCCTTATCCTGCCTCTTTCCAGAGATGCCGGACAGTGCCAAATACTTAGCTCACGCCCAGCATGAGCTGGACCGCTGCATGGAAGCCCAGTGTACCTCTTGCGGAGGACAGATTGAAGGAAGTCCTTCCTATCACAATGGCTGTGTTTTCTGGTTCTCCCTGCGTCTGGTATTTGCCCGCAAATTCCATCTGACTGTCCCTGAGCACTATACAGAACAGTTAAAGAAGATGTTTATCCATTCCGTCCACGCCACCCGCGCCTGCGGAGGCAATTTCCCATGGGGCGACAGCCATATAGCGGAAAAAGAAACCATGGCTCTGGCTGCTACGGCCTGTTATATGGCTTATGAAGACCCATTCTATCTACAAACTGCCCTGTATTTCTATCCGCAAAAAACACTGATGATCGACATCCGGGACAACCTTTGGAGAATCCCTGACATCCAGCATTTAAAAGAGATCCTGGATGATGCGGTCACCAAACCAATCCGCCCGGATCTTCCGCTTCTGGCATGGCAGAAAGACTTAAATCAAGTTTATCTGCGGACCAGCTGGGATAAGGATGCAATCAGCCTGATGACCGCATGCCGGACTCCTGTCCAGAATCTTCATGCCCATATTGACGCTGGAGGTTTTGATCTCACTGCATTCGGAGAGACCCTGGTAACAGACCCTGCGATCTATACTTATAAGAATGATGAAAACCGCAGACATTTTAAGAGTGCCTTCTGGCACAACTGTCTGACTGTAAACTGGAAGAACATGTGGGAATACAAAGGTTCCTGGGCTTACGGGCCACAAAAAGAAGGTGCCATCCGTTCTGTAACAACCGATGAACGTATGACCGCCATCGTTTCTTCCCATAAGAATTACGAACCTGCAGAAGCCACCAGAGTTCTGGTTCTGATTGATCAGCAGTTTGTGGTAGTAATTGACCAGGTAACCGGGCTTGTATCCGGCAATTCGGTCCAAATCCATTACCATCTGGACCGGACTCAGGTCAGTCAGACCTCCCATGGCTGGATCACGAAAAAAGAAGGTCATCCTAATATCGAACTGGCCGTATCTCCTTCCATGGTTCCGCAGCTGGAGGTCGGTAAAATTTCTACAGCTAACGATGTATGGCATGATTCCCTGCTGCTGCACCTGGAACACACCCAGCAGACAAACCAGATTTTTTACCACGGAACGATCCTAATCCCACATACCGTTGAGGACTGTGCCGCAAGCTGTGCTGCTTATACATCTGGTTTTTCTTCCAAGGGATTTTTTATGGATTTTTCGATTCACCAGAAAAAATTCCATCTGGTTTGGGACGGCACGACTCTTCATCTTGATTAATCGGACTTTGTCCCCTGCAATTCATCACTGAAAGGAGAACTTTATGCTTCAGATACCAACCGAAGAACTTCTCGTCACCGATGAGGACGTATTTGCTGCGTTTCAGCTGGACACCCCAGAACTGAAACCCGTACAGACTGCCTTAGACTGCGGTGACCAGGAACTGGCGAAAAAACTGCTGATCCAGCATATGGAAACCCGCCGTTTTCCTCAGTTTCTGTACGATTACCGCTCCCTTCCCTTATCCCCCATCGATACGGACACCTGTCCTTATTCTTTTCAGTCCTCTCTGGGGCTCAGTGGAAATTTAAAGGATTTCTGCCTTTATGTTGCCCACCGGCTGATGGATGATCATGTCTATGTTCTTCCTGGCAACGGGAAACGCCAAGTGGATCTGGGAAAAAACTGGGAACACATGATTCATTTTAATTTCAATGAAGACATGGGAAAAATTCACCGCAGTTACCTGGACATGATGGTCCGCGGACAGTTTTTTGAGTCCCTATGCGTTCTGTACCACGAAACTGGAGATACCAAGGTCCTGGAATTCTTTGAAGAATTTCTCCAGGTCTATTTCCGTACTTACCCATTGAGCGTGGTTCACACAGAGCCTTCTGCCAATCGGTTCCAGTACACCGAAGACCGGGACGTCATGAGTGTGGGCTGGCTGGCAGTGGTCTATACCAGTCTTTTCTACACACGGGTTCCTTATGAGATCCCTTATTCTCTTTCTTTCGAGCTTCTGAAGCGGATCTGGTTTTTAGGGATCCAGTTCCGACGCTTTGACGAAGACACCTATCGGCCTTACAATCATCATATGTGGGAGCGGGGCCTGGTTCCTTTTATCCTTGGCACCATGTTCCCGGAGATTCCGGCATTTACCGCCATGAAAGACCGTGGAGCAGCCATCGTGCGCCGCCATATCCTGGAAGATTTCAACCCGTCCGGCGGTTACAGCGAACACTCCATCGCCTACTGGTCCGGCGCTGCCATCGGTGAAATGCTTTACCGCGGTATCTATCTGGCCCGTTTAAACCACGAGTCCCTGCTGGATAAGGAAACCTCAGACCGTATGAATGCCACGTTCCATGTCCTTGCCATGCTCTGCCCTCCTGGCTCCCGCTATCCTTCTCTCGGAGACAATGGCGGCCCTATGGCTGATCCAATCCTGAACATCGGCTGCCGCACCATGGGACATACGGAATGTGCGGAAATTTTAAAAATCAGAGCCAGCCAACAGAACCCTTTGGATCCAGTTCCTGTTCCTGACACTCCAGCTTACCTTCCACTGGATTTCTGTGATCAAGATGCCGGTTTTATCTGCTCCAAAAGCGGATATGGTCCGGATTCCAACTATATTTTGATGTCTGCTAAAGTTAACTGCGGTTATTCCGGTCATAACCACATGGATATGCTGTCCCTATTCCTCACTATACGCGGCGAAGAAATCATTGGGGAACCTTATGTAAACCTGATGTATCACGATGTAAAAATGAATTCCCCGCAGCGTGGCTACATGTATAATATGGCCAGCCATAATACCGTACTTGCTTATGGAACACCCATTGTCCCAGACAATATGTATGCCAACAAGTGGGGCGTTCTGCGGCCGTCTTCTCCAATTACTGCGTACTACCACGATAAAAATGGAATTTACGCCGACGCATATCATGACGGCTACACCTTTTGCCGTCACCGCCGGGAAATCCTGTTCCATAGGGATCGCGGCCTCCTGATCGCTGACCATATCTTAAGAGGAAACCGACTTCCAGCAGATCACATCCAGCGTTGGAACCTTATGCCTGGAAGTAAGATCCAGATTTTCAATGACAACGCCGCTCTTATTACAAAAAATCAGGTTTCACTGCTCTTTTTATGGTCTGGTGCCGAGCACACCTTCCAGATCCATCAGCCAGCCATCTTGGTTCCAGATCTGATTGCCGACCGTAACAATCTGGCAGACATCCTTGACGTCTCCTTCCATGCTCCTGCAGAAAAAGACAGCGAAAATATCACAGTTCGGTTAAATCTTCTGATTCTGGATGTCTCCGATGTTATCACCTCAGGACACCTGATCAGTAATGCCGACTTAGAAAATCTTCAGGCACAAGTTGACCAGCTAAACGGTCAGTGGAATCGCCCAGAAGCACTGGAACATTTCCCGATGTTACTGGCTCCTGCTTCTGGCCTCAATACCTGATTTGAAATGAATGTTCTACGGAAAGGAGTTTCCTCATTATGAATATTATCACGGTCATGTCTGATGAACACTCTTATCAGATGATGCAGTTTATTGATCACTCCATCTTAAAAACACCGAACTTAGACCGGCTGGCTGCAGAAAGCACGGTGTTTGACAGCTGTTACACCACCTGCCCCGTCTGCGCACCTGCCAGAGGCAGCTTTATCACTGGACGATTTGTCAACCAGATCGGCACCTGGGATAATTCTACCCCTTATGATGGAACGGTTCCTGGTCTGTCCCACTGTCTGACGGAACACGGAAAACAGTATATCTGCATTGGAAAGACCCACTTTCACCACCAGGGCTCTTACGCTTTCAGTCACGAGGAATATGCCGGTTACATGCACCGCCCTGACATCGGCTGTTTCTTCCGCGACCAGAAAACCGGGCGGATCGGTGCCGAAAAACGTTTTGAGAAAATCGGCCTGAAAACAGAAGAAAGCTACGATGACCGGGTCCTGGCTTCCAGCTTAAACTGGCTTGACCTGCACCACGAAGAAGACAACTGGTACCTTTACATCGGTTTTCTGGATCCTCATTTCCCATTCTATGTGAAAAAGGAAAACTGGGATTACTTTGAATCGAAGATCACAGAAGTCCCTGAGGCTTTAAAACCGCCATTTACCTCTTTAAACGAACCTTTGGACTGGCTCCGCACTTACTTTAAATGTAAGGATGTCCCTGAGGAAACGGTCCGGAAACTGCTGATTGGCTATCACTGCGCCATTGCAGAACTGGATGAACGAATTGGAATCCTGTTGAAAAAGATTGACGAATTAAATCTGCGCGACCGAACTATTTTCTGCTACACCAGCGATCATGGGGAACAACTGGGCTATCACGGCCTATGGTGGAAATGTACCATGTTTGAGCAGTCCTGCCACGTTCCACTGATCGTCCGGGTCCCTGGTCAAACGCCAAGACGAATTGCTGACCCAGTAAATATCACCGACTGGTTCCCTACAGTCTGTGACTATATGAATGTTCCGATTCCAGAGGGCCTGGACGGCCAGAACCTGCGGTCATTGATCGAAACCGGCACCGCTGGAGAACACCGGGATTTTGCATTCAGTGAATACAACTGCCACGGCATGCCTTATGGCATGTTCATGATCCGCTGGAAACAATACAAATATATTTACTACTGCTATGACAAACCACAGCTTTTCGATCTGTCCACAGACCCTGCAGAAGACCATTCCCTTCTGGACGTTCCAGTTCCTGCTCCAGAATCCATGATTGCCGCGGAAGAATGTCACAAACGGCTTCTCTCCATCTGCAATCCATACGAGGTCGATCTGCGCGCCAGAACCTTCCAGAAGAAGTCCAAAGAGGCTCTTGGCATCCAGACTTATGATACGGATATGGGCAGTTGTCCAGTACCGCATCCAGAAGCAGTTCTCTAAGTCGTTGCTTAAACATCAAAAAGAATGGCCTAAAGATTACATCCATATCCTCAAGCCATTCTTTTTGTATTTTCCGTATTTCTCTATTTTCCATCGGCCTTCTTCCGATAGGCCATTGGCGTCTCTCCATAATATTTCTTAAAATACCGGATGAAGCTCTGCACGTTGTTATAGCCCAGCTGCTCCGCAATCTCCTTTACCTTTAGTCCCGGTCCTTCAAGAACCAGCTCTCTGGCTTTGTTCATGCGAATCGCTGTAATATATTCCAGAACTGTATAACCTGTCTCCTCTTTAAAAATAATACTTAAATACCCAGAAGACAGAAATACACTGGCCGCCACATCGTCCACGGACAGATCCATCTGATAGTTCCCACGGATAAATTCCATGGCTTTCTCCACATTGGAGGAATATCCCCTTTCTTTTTTCTGGAAATATCCCAGGCAACATGTCAGGATCTCTTCTGCAAAAATATTCAGTTCCTGGATCGTCTTCGTAGCAAAAATCCTCTGAAACAGTTCCTTTTCCCCATATTCTTTGGGAATCTTAGCTCCTAATTCTCCTGCATTTTCTGCCAATCCGTGACAAATCTGAAAATACTGGAACCGTGTGTACTGGATGTCTGAAGCCTGATCTCCCAGACTTTTTGTCATATTTCTCAGCTGTTCCAATGCCTTTTCCGACTCTCCAGAGACCAGATACTGGATCAATTGATTTTCTTCCCGTCTTCGATAGTCTTCTTTCTGAGTTCCCGTCTGTGTCTGATCTCCATGAACAAACGCAGCATTTCCTCTAAAAAATGCTTTTTCCAGCAGCCGCAGCACCTCCGCATAGATCAGGCTCATATTTTCCAGATTTTTAAAGTTCCGGCTGACGCAGCAAATACACGGAATCGACTCCTCTGCCAAAAAATCCTTCGTCCTTTTTGCCTTATCCAGAAACTCCTCATACTCCAGATCTGTATTAAAGATACCGATGCACCGGTACGGCGTCATATCCACAAAAAATCCGTTGATCTCCGGCTCCTCATCAATCAGTTTCTGATAAGCACCGCTGATCTTTCCTGTACAGGCGCTGTCCTTACACTCCGTCACCATAAGAATATACCATGGGAACTTCATCGGCTGATTTAATGTCTCTTTCAAATAATCAAATCTTTCCTGCTGAAACTCCTCCATTACCAGCTTTCCTACTGTATCCCGGATTGCGTATGGCTGTGCATATTCTTTCTCATACTGCAGTTCATCCATCATGGTCTCAATCAGGCTGTACTCATCCTGAGACTGACCTTCTGGAGTTTTGCCGTTCATCCCTTTTACCTTACTTCCCAGTCGCTTTAATGGACGATAAAAATGAAGAGAACAAAGATAAATAATGATGGATGCAGCCAAAATCATGGCAACACTGGCCATAATGATCATTCGTTTTACCTCTCCGGTCTGTCCTTCCAGATAGGTATAATCTTCATAAGCAGCGATAGACATATCGGAAATTTTGGATGGATGTTTATACAAGACCAATTTTCGCCCAGAGGCCTCGAATTTCTCTGTTCCATCCACCATTCCCTGTAGTTCCTCTTGAACCGCCGGAGCCAGTTCCTCTGGATTTTCTGTACCATTCACCGTCAGAAGATCTCCTTGCTTTGTCATCAGACAACTTTTGATCATCTCCGATTCTCTTCCGACTAACAGATTGCTGGTAAATGCATCCTCATCCACAGTCAAGATCATATACACAATCTTTTTCCCACGGATCGGTTCAAAACGTTTCACAAATTCCAGCATTCGTCCATCTTCTCCAGTCGTCACCACGAAAGAGTTCTGTCCCTGCAATCGATCGTATGCGCCTTCTGTAATGGTTGTTTTCGTCTTCTCTGTAATTGCGATCTGGCGCTGAAGATCCACCAGACACACGCCCTTGATCAGACTGTTGTTGGAACAGATATTTTGAAAATGGCGAATGATCCGAAGAAGCGTTGTTGGCTTTTCATAATCTGCCTCATTGGTCATAATGAATTTAAAGGTAGATTCGTCCCCGATAATCAAATCCACCGTTTCGTCCAGATGCTGTACCCTGTCATCTAAGACATTGCCCTTCTCTGCAATCATATCTTTGTTAAATGCAATAAAATTATTCAAGATCAATTTCGAACTGAACGTACTGCATACCAAAGAAATCATACAGATAAATATAACGGTAATTACGATATTTACCACATACAGTTTATAGAAAACCTTACTTTTTTCTGTTATTTTATTCTTTCTCATCTGATTTCTCCCAATATAACTAACTATATCAGAATAAAATGCAAAAAGCAAATTCTCCATTCTCTGGTAATATCATAATTTTCACCGCCTCCATGCCAGGAACCAGCTGATAAATCCGCTCTGTACCATAAGGAAGTTCTAGTTTTCCACGTTCTACCGATATGGTTATGATTTTTCCGTTTTTCAGAAATTTTACGGTATTTTCTTCAATAGCAACTTTTTCTGCCTGTTGAGATACAATCGGAAGGATCCAGCAATCAGCCGCCTGACAGGTTCCGGTTACTTTTACGGCATTCTTAGAAAATACATAGTGAAGCTGGTAAGAACCGTTCTCTTTTAATTTCTGCTGTCCAATATCCGTTAAAATACCCTCTGCCAGAAGCTCTGTCCCGGAACTTTCTGCCGTATCCATACTTCCGTTCTGCCACTGATCCGGTTTCAAGTTCCGAATTCTGCACTCCCGGTCATAGATATTGCTGTATAGTTTTCCGTTCTGCGTAACTTCCAGCCGCGGCACCAGGCTTTCATGATGGGAAAACCTTGGAAGCTGCATATTTCCTGGCTCTTTCAAGCTATATTCACACATTCCTGCAGCGACCAATGGTCCTGCTGTCTCATGCCACAGAAGCGTCATCGTTCCGCCGCTGGCATGACCACCTGGCAGCTGCTTGTACTCCCAGTCATATCCGGTCACTGTGGCTGTCCAGCCATCTCGATAGATCAGATAGGTATCCGCTTCTTTCAGATATTCCATTCCCCGCATCTGCTCTCTCGGCAGCTTTCCATCTGCCAGACGTGATTCCAGACCATGATCCAGAATCGCAGCCAGAACCTTTGCATGCGTAAATGTATGGTGTATACAGGGAAGTTCTCCCTTCTGATACATCTGCGGTCCGGCGTAAAGAATGCCGCCATGGGTGCAGGAAGAAAGCAGCTCCAAATTTTTCTGCGCTGCCACGCCAAATACCGGCTCCCGCTCTGCCGCCAGCAGATATCCCAGCAAACAGCCATCGGAAGTCCGGCTTCCCCAGTAGGTCCATTTGTAATTTCTGGTTCCGAAGCTGTTATCGATGGCTCCATCTCCCAGCATAAAACGCAAATGATATTTTAATGCTTTGCTTACCAGGATCTCCAGCTCTTCGTCATCTGTCTCATAGGCGTACTGAACCAGAGATGGCAGCGACTCCTCCATATTGTATCCAATATCCACAGGTCGGCAC
>CAKRWX010000081.1 GCA_934418055.1 uncultured Lachnospiraceae bacterium | reverse complement strand
GTCGCATTTGCAGCACCGAGAAGAATGACCTTAAAAGAACGGATAAGGGAGTTCAGCCGCTATCATGGTCTGTCCAAAAGGGACGCGGTGTTCTTTAACCAGAGTGACCTAATCTGCGATATGGCGAAAAAAGAGGATTTTATCGTGATGGGACGCTGCGCCGATGTGATCCTGACCAACAATCATATCCCACACATCAGTATTTTCATCACCGCGCCGTTTGAGCGCCGCGTGCAGCATATCATGGAACTGCACAAGGAGTACACGGAAAAGAAAGCCAAAAAGATGTTAAAGCAGTTAGACCGCCAGCATCAGGATTATTACAGCTTCTATACCGGACGTAAATGGGGAAATGCAGATAATTACGATCTGTGTATTAACAGTGCCGCTTACGGCATTCCGGGATCTGTGGATTTTATTTTGCGGATGTTGAAAGGGGCAGAAGAGGAATAGGTTATGAGAAGGTCGTCAGATTTTTGTCTGGCGGCCTTTTTCTATTGGATTCGTAATAATTTTTACAAAAAGCCCTTGACTTAAAGTTAACTTCAAGTTGTAGTATGCATATATAGAATATGCGTAACTGTTCGGTAGGTCTGCGCATTTACTGCGCTGACCGTAAGAAAACATAGAATTGCCCACGGAGTGATCCTTCATCAGCCGGAGATTGAGGCAATGGCAAAGAAATATGGAGTATCGGTTCCGCAGCTTTGCATCCGTTATACATTGCAGCTTGGCACAATTGCCCTGCCAAAGACAGCCAATCCAGCCCACATGGAAACCAATGCACAGGTGGACTTTGAGATCAGCGCAGAGGATATGGAAATCTTGAAACATTTCAAAAAGATCGAAAACTATGGAGAAAGCAGCGGATTCCCTGTTTATGGAGGAAAGTTATAAAAGGGTGCTGATGGAAACGGCATGGGCTGATCAATAATAAATAGATAGAGTTCTGGGTAAAATGAGACTTCTTCGGAGGTCTCATTTTTGCGTTTCGTTTGAAACGAAATACAAACGAAATCAAAACGAAATCAAAACGAAAAATGAGTTGTAATATTTCGTTTCGAGGGATATATTTTCAGGAGATATGAAGTTACCATCGGTGACAATGTATGGCTGGGAGGAAATACGGTCGTGTGTCCAGGTGTGCATATTGGAGATAATGTGGTCATTGGCGCAGGAAGTGTGGTTACAAAAGACATTCCAGATTGGTCCATTGCAGCAGGAAATCCTTGTCGTGTGATCAGAAAAATAACGGATGGGGATAAGAGAAAGCTGTTTCACGATGAAGAGATCGATGATGAGGCGTGGGAGATGATAGGCGCGCGGGAGGGAAAATAAGGTGGCCATGAGAGAAATCACCAAAGATGAAGTTCAAAAATTAGAGAAGTGCCTGCAATTATTGGCGGAGTACCACAATGCAGTTTCGATGTATTTCAAGGGGAGCTATCCCAGCCGTCCCTATCAAAACACGTTGACAATGTTTGCAGAAGCTCTGGCAGAAAAACTTCACACATTACGGTTTGCGAAGAGCTTCCAGGTCAACGCCCATATTTTGGTTAAAAATTGATAAAAAAAGTCTTGACCTCGGGCGGCCCGAGGGGATTAGAATCCGTATATCACAGAATAACTGTTTTTATCATAAAGGAGACAAAAATCATGAAAGATTTTATTTATGAGAGCAGGGTGCCGATTATTTACGGAACCAGCCAGGTCGGGACTGTTGTAGAGAAAATCGCAGCGCTTGGAAATAAAGCCTTGATCATTGCAGGAAAAAGCTTTTCATCTGACGGCAAGTTGGATGATTTTCAAAACTGGCTGAAAGAAGCGGGGGGTTGAGAGTCTTTGTGCTTCCTATGCCGGTTATTATTGATGAACATTCTTATTATGAGGGAATAAATTTGTTGTCTGATCAGTTTTTCCGCGCACTGGCAGAGCACCGGGCAGTCTCTACGTCACAACCTTCCATTAGTGATGTGACAACTCTATGGGATCAGGTGCTGTCTGAATATGATGAGTTGGTGTATATCCCCATGTCCAGCGGTCTTTCTTCTGCCTGCGCTACGGCTATAATGTTAGCGAAAGATTATGAAGATCGGGTTTTTGTTGTAGATAATCATCGTGTTTCTGAAACACAGAAAAGCTCTGTAATGGATGCTGTGGCACTTCGAGAGGCTGGCCTTAGGGCGCGGGAAATTCAGCAGGAGTTGGAAAACAGTGCTTTTGATTCCGTCATATATGTTGGGGTAGAAACTTTAGAGTATCTGCGCCGTGGAGGACGTGTTACTGCAAGTGCTGCAGCAATCAGCACAGTTTTACAGATTAAGCCACTTTTGAAGATTACAGGTGAACGGTTGGATGCCTATGCAAAAGCTCGTGGTACCAGTAATTGTAAGAAAAGACTACTGGAGGCAATGCGGCATGATGTAGAAAAATATACGGAAATGTGGGATATTGATATAGGAGTCGCAAGCAGTTACCCAAATATTGATGAAGCAGAAAAATGGAAGGAAACTGCAATAGATACGTTCCCACAGTATCATATATCCAATAGTCCGCTGACATTTAGTATCAGCAGTCATGTGGGACCGAATGCATTTGGAATGGCCGTGAGTCGAAGACTTGCACGTTCAAAGGGAGAACTTTAAAAGGAAGCGGTCATGCAGCAGGCGATGTTACCGTGTAAAAAATGGGACTTCTTCGGAGGCCTCATTTTTTTGTATCTCATGAATAGCAAGATAACACCCTTGCAGGAACTGCAAAAATATCATATAATAGATCGAATACTATGATTCAGTTCTCCCAAAATCTGAATCCGAAAACAAGAAAAAGATAGGAAGATTATGAGAAAATTAGCATTAGATGATGAAATCCTGTTAAGTGTACAGCAGCCCGCCCGCTACATCGGCGGTGAGGTGAATATGGCTGTGAAGGACCCGTCGAAGGTCGATATCCGGTTCTGTATGTGTTTTCCGGATGTGTATGAGATTGGTATGTCCCATTTAGGCATCCAGATCCTTTATGATATGTTCAATAAACGCGAAGATACCTACTGCGAGCGAGTTTATTCCCCGTGGAACGATATGGACAAGATCATGCGGGAGAAGCACATTCCGCTGTTTGCCCTGGAGTCCCAGGATCCGATCAAGGACTTTGATTTCCTTGGAATTACTTTACAGTATGAGATGTCCTACACCAACGTGTTGCAGATCCTGGATTTAAGCCAGATTCCTCTTCATGCGGATGAGCGTGGGGAGAACGATCCCATCGTGATCGGCGGCGGTCCGTGTGCATACAATCCGGAGCCTTTAGCGCCATTTTTTGACCTGTTTTATATTGGCGAGGGCGAGACGGTCTATGGACAGCTTTTGGATGCTTATAAGGAAAATAAGAAACATGGCGGCAGCCGTCACGATTTCTTAGAGGCAGCGGCGCGGATCTCTGGTATCTATGTTCCAGCATTTTATGATGTGGAATACCATGAGGACGGAACCATCAAATCCATGAAGCCCAACAATCCAAACGCCAAAGAGACCATCACCAAGGAGATCGTGGTGGATATGGATCAGTACGGTTATATCGAGAAGCCGCTGGTTCCATTTATCAAAGCGACTCAGGACCGTGTGGTGTTGGAGATCCAGAGAGGCTGTATCCGTGGATGCCGTTTCTGTCAGGCAGGCAATGTGTACCGGCCATTACGAGAGAAGAGCCTGGAGAATCTGAAAGAATATGCGTATAAATTACTGAAATCCACCGGACACGAGGAGATTTCCTTAAGCTCCTTAAGTTCCAGTGATTACTCCAATCTGGAAGGCATCGTGAATTTCCTGATCGATGAGTTCCACGGCAAGGGCGTCAACGTATCCCTGCCGTCCCTGCGTATTGACGCTTTTTCCCTGGACGTTATGAGCAAAGTCCAGGACGTGAAGAAGAGCAGTCTGACTTTCGCTCCGGAGGCTGGTTCCCAGAGACTTCGTGATGTTATTAACAAAGGTCTGACAGAAGAAGTGATCTTAAAAGGCGCTTCCGACGCGTTCCACGGCGGTTGGAACCGTGTAAAACTGTATTTTATGCTGGGTCTGCCGACGGAGACCGAGGAAGATATGGAAGGAATTGCCCTGCTTTCTGAGAAGGTAGCGGAGACTTATTACGATGAGATTCCGAAAGCAGAGAGAAATGGACGTGTCCAGGTCGTTGCCAGCTCCTCCTTCTTTGTGCCGAAGCCATTCACCCCATTCCAGTGGGCGACTATGTGCACCAAGGAAGAATTTTTAAGAAGAGCATACCTGGTAAAGGACAAGTTCCGCCAGATGTTAAATTACAAGAGCCTGAAGTACAACTACCATGAGGCAGATCTGACTGTCTTAGAGGGCGTGCTGGCCCGCGGTGACCGGAAGGTGGCAGCCGTGGTAGAGGAAGTTTATAAAAATGGTGCCCTGTTTGATTCCTGGGGCGAGAATTTTGACAACGACCTGTGGATGAAGGCGTTTGAGACCTGCGGCGTGGACCCGGATTTCTATACGGTCCGTGAGAGAAGCCTGGATGAGGTATTCCCATGGGATTTCATTGATGCAGGCGTGTCTAAAGAATTCTTAAAGAGAGAATGGAAACAGGCCATGAATGAAACAGTGACTCCGAACTGCCGTCAGAAATGTTCCGGCTGTGGAGCAAGAGTATTTGGAGGAGGAGTCTGCTTTGAAAGTAAGAATTAAGTTCCGGAAACAGGGAAATATGAAATTTATCGGCCATCTGGACATCATGCGTTATTTCCAGAAGGTCATGAGAAGAGCCGATGTGGATATCCGTTACAGCGAGGGCTTCAGTCCTCACCAGATCATGTCCTTTGCAGCGCCTCTTGGTGTGGGACTGACCAGCAACGGCGAATATATGGATATCGAGGTGTTAAGCACCGATGATTCCAAAACCATGGTACGCCGGATGAATGAGACGATGGTAGAGGGTATGGAAGTAGTTTCCTACCGTCAGTTAGACGATTCCAGCAAAAATGCCATGTCTATCGTGGCAGCAGCAGATTACACCCTGACCTTCCGGTCAGGCAAAGAACCAGAAGACCTGGATGGATTTTTCCAGAAACTGGATGCATTTTATAACCAGGAGCAGATCCTGATCACCAAACCGACGAAAAAAGGCGAGCGCCAGGTGGATCTAAAGCCGTTGATCTATCAGATGTACCGGACCGGAGATTCTGTTTTCATGCAGGTTTCCACCGGAAGCAGCAACAATATCAAGCCGGAACTGGTGATGGAGGCATTTTACCACAGCCTTGGAGAAGAATATCCGCCATTTGCCATGCAGATCCAGCGCGAGGAGGTTTACGCGGATCTTGGGGATGAGAACGAGCGGAAGCTGACGCCTTTGGAGGCTTTAGGAGAAGACATTGAATAAATTGTTAATCACCCGTGTAGATGGCCGGATCCTGACGGTCCTGACAGAAGATTCCAGGGCGGTCCAGATGGAGTATGAGGAGGAAGAATCTTCCCTTCTTGGTAACATTTATATTGGAAAAGTAAAAAATATCGTAAAAAATATCAATTCCGCCTTTGTGGAGATTGGAAAAGGACAGATGTCTTATTATAGTCTGTCGGACAACAAGACTCACCATTTTGCCGTTCCCCAGGAACGCAAAGATCTTCGGGAGGGGGATGAGATCCTGGTGCAGGTTGCCAGGGACGCAGTCAAGACCAAGGATCCGGTGGTGACTGCCAATCTCAGCTTTACCGGTCATTTGTGTGTGCTGACAGCCGGGAAAAATCAGATTTCTTTTTCCTCTAAGATCAGAGACCAGGAATGGAAGGACCAGATGCGGACTCTTTTAGAGCCGGAGAAGGAGGACGAGTTTGGGATCATCGTGCGGACCAATGCGGCAGAGGCAGAGCCAGAAGTAGTGATCGAGGAGCTGCGGCAGTTAAAAGCCCAGTATCACCAGATCCTGGAAAATGGAGCCCATCGGACCTGTTATTCCAAACTGTACGAGGCATATCCTTCCTATATTAACCGGATCCGTGACACTTACGTCACTTCCATGGAAGAGATCGTCACAGATGATAAAGAGATCTATGAGCAGTTAAAGCAGTATCTCCATGAGAACCAGCCGGAGAACGAAGGCAGACTCCGGTTTTATGAGGATTCCATGTTGTCCCTGACGAAGTTATATCAGATCGAGAAATCCATGGAAGAGGCGCTTTCTACCCATGTGTGGCTGAAAAGCGGCGGCTATCTGGTGATCGAGCCCACAGAGGCTATGACCGTGATCGACGTCAACACAGGCAAGTACACGGGAAAGAAAAATAAACGGGACACCATTTTAAAGATCAATCTGGAGGCAGCGGCAGAGATCAGCCACCAGATGCGTCTCCGTAATCTTTCCGGAATTATCCTGGTGGATTTTATTGATATGGAAGAAAAAGAGGACCAGGAGCTTCTGATGAAGACACTGGCCGTCCAGTGCGCCAAAGATCCGGTGAAGACAACGGTGGTGGATATGACCAGACTGAATCTGGTGGAGATCACACGAAAGAAAATACGTAGGCCATTATATGAGCAAGTTCATATAGGGAAAAGGAGATAGGAGTTCATGAAAATTATTATTGTGGGCTGCGGCAAAGTAGGTACAACGATTGCGGAGGAACTGTATCATGAGGGGCATGATATCACCGTGATCGATCAGAATGCCGCGACGGTACAGACCATCACAGAAAATATTGATGTCATGGGGCTTACGGGAAATGGAGCTGTTTACCAGGTGCAGATCGAGGCGGGCATTCAGGACGCGGATCTTCTGATCGCGACCACCAACTCCGATGAGTTGAACATGCTTTGCTGTCTGATCGCGAAAAAGGCCGGCGACTGCCATACGATTGCCAGAATCCGTAATCCAGAGTATTCCAGCGAGGTAACCTTTATCCGTGAAGAGTTAAATCTTTCCATGGCCATCAATCCGGAGCTGGCGGCAGCCAGGGAGATTTCCCGACTGATCAAGTTCCCTTCGGCGATTAAGATCGATACCTTTGCCAAGGGAAGAGTGGAGATCATGAAATTCCGGATTCCGGAGATGTCCATTCTTCACAATATGAAGGTTTATGAGGTAACGCCGAGAACCCGGTGCGACGTGCTGATCTGCGCTGTAGAGCGTGGGGACGACGTGATCATTCCAAACGGTGGTTTTGAACTGCAGTCCGGGGATAAGGTGTCCTTTGTGGCATCTCCTCACGAGTCCATGAAGTTCTTTCATGCCGTTGGTATCGAGAACAACAGCGCCAAATCTGTTCTGTTAGCAGGCGGCGGCAAAATTACTTATTATCTGGCGAAAATGTTGGAGGACACGCCGATCAAGATGACCATCATTGAGCGGGATCTGAAACGCTGTGAGTTCTTAAGCGCGGAGATTCCGAGAGCCATGGTGATTCACGGTGACGCGTCCAACCAGCAGTTATTATTAGAGGAAGGAATCCGTCATGTGGAGGCATTTGCGGCGCTGACCGGTTTCGATGAGGAAAATATTATGCTTTCCCTCTACGCAGGCCGTCAGTCTAAGGCGAAGCTGATCACCAAGGTCAACCGGATCGCATTTGAGGATGTGATCGATTCCATGAACTTGGGAAGCGTGATCTACCCGAAACTGATCACGGCAGATCTGATCTTACAGTATGTCCGGGCGATGCAGAACTCTTTGGGAAGTAATGTAGAGACCCTGTATAAGATCGTTGCCAACCGGGCGGAGGCGCTGGAATTCCGTGTGGGAAGCGATGCGCCGATGATTGGTGTTCCGTTGGAGAAGCTTTCCCTTAAGAAGAATCTTCTGGTTGCCTGCATCAACCGAAACGGCAAGATCTTAACTCCACGAGGAAAAGATACCATCGAGGTTGGTGATACCGTCATTATCGTAACCACCAACACTGGTCTGAAGGACTTAAAGGACATTCTGGCATAGGAGAGAGGCACATATGAATCTGAAAATCGTATTTTATTATCTTGGATGGGTGTTAAATATAGAAGCGGTTCTGATGCTCCTTCCGTGTGCGGTGTCCCTGATCTATGGGGATGGGATGCTTCCTTACTTTCTGGTCACCATGGTCTTGTGTGCAGTCATCGGTTTTGTGACTGCCCACAAGAAACCTGCAGATACGGTGTTTTACGCCAGAGAAGGTTTTCTGACAGTGGCGCTGACCTGGGTGATGCTCAGCTTTTTTGGCGCGCTGCCATTCTGGTTCAGCCGTCAGATCCCGTCATTGGTGGACGCCATGTTTGAGACCATTTCCGGTTTCACCACCACCGGAGCCAGTATTTTAAATGATGTAGAGGCCCTTTCCCCGTCCCTTCTGATGTGGAGAAGCTTCACCCACTGGGTCGGCGGTATGGGCGTTCTGGTGTTTGTATTGGCGATTCTGCCATTGGCCGGAGGCGGTTACAGCATGTATCTGATGCGTGCGGAGAGCCCTGGTCCATCTGTTGGAAAATTAACGCCGAAGGTCAAGAATACGGCGAAAATCCTGTATCTGATCTATTTGGTTATGACGGTATTGCAGATGCTCCTGCTTCTGATCGGCGGGATGCCATTGTTTGATTCCCTGGCAACCAGCTTTGGTACAGCGGGAACAGGTGGTTTTGGTATCTGGAATAATAGTATCGCCCATTATAACAGTTATTATTTACAGGGTGTGATCACCGTGTTCATGATCCTGTTTGGTGTAAATTTTAATGTGTATTACCTGCTTTCCATCCGCAAATGGAAAGAGGCGTTCCAGTGTGACGAGGCGAGAGTGTATTTTGGGATCATTGCATGTTCCATTCTGGTGATTACCATCAATATCCGGGCCATGTTTCCAAGTCTGTTTGATGCGTTCCATCACGCAGCGTTCCAGGTTGGCACCATCATCACGACTACGGGCTTTTCTACTGTGGATTTTGATCAATGGCCGGAGCTTTCCAAAACGATCCTGGTGGGGCTGATGTTGGTTGGCGCCTGTGCAGGAAGTACCGGCGGCGGCATGAAGGTGTCCCGCTTTATCATCTGGTTTAAGGAAACCAGGAAGGAGATCGCATCCCTTCTTCATCCACGAAGCGTCAAGGTGCTGAAAACAGAAGGAAAAGTGATTGAGCCATCAGTGGTAAGCTCGGTAAATGCATATTTTATCACATACTTTTTCTTGTATGCGGCGTCTGTGCTGATCATCAGTCTGGATAATTTTGATT
>CAKRWX010000080.1 GCA_934418055.1 uncultured Lachnospiraceae bacterium | reverse complement strand
GCGATGGCCTGGGCAATGGCGGTGAAATTCTGGTCAAACAACCGGTTATCCGCCTCATTGTCGATAAACCCGGTCTCAATCAAAACCGCTGGCATCCGTGTCCTGCGAAGCACCACCAAACCAGGCCTCTCGATAATGCCCAGATCCGCAAATCCGGTCTCCTTTAACTCCTCGTTGATATTTTTCGCCAGCACTGCCGCCGCCCCGGTATTTTCATACACCAGGCTCTCGATTCCCGAAGCCGTCCCAGGCACCGGCATGGCGTTCCGGTGAAAGGAAACAAAAAAATCCGCATCCGAGCGATTGGCCATCTCCGCCTTCTCAAAAGGCGTCTGATACACATCGCTGGTGCGGGTGTAAATTACGGGAATCCCTTTCTGTTCCAGTATATTTCCAACGGCAAGAGCCAGATTTAAGTTGTCATTTTTCTCCTGACGTCCATAATATGATGCGCCAGGGTCCCAGCCTCCGTGACCGGCATCCAGCATAACCACATAAGACATAACATACCTCGTTTTGTTTTCTCTTATTATCCTATGCGGATGCCGCTCCTTAGGCTACTTCTCACGCCATCCTCCGATAATCCTGTTTCCAGGCTTCTACCTGTTTGGCGGCTTCTTTCATTCTCGTTTCCGAATCTCCGGCAAAAAGCTGCTCCAGTTTCTTTAACTGCTCGCAGTTTTCCGCCTCTTTTTCCTTTTCCTTGATCTCCTGATCCCAGATCTCCCGCTTCTCCGCCGTCACCAGGGCCTCATAGCGGTCTTTCAACCGGCTTCCAGGATTTAAACAGGTGATCTGATACATGGATTCCAGGATCTTCTCCTGCTTTAACCGCAGAAATGCCTTCTCAAAAGCGTCCATAGCCTTGCCAAACTGGAAGATCCGGGTATAGCAGACCGCCAGATTATTCCAGACACGTCCTAAAAACTTATCGTCACATTTCACATGGTCAGACATCTCTAAGATCTTCTGGTAAATGTCAATGGCCTTGCCGTACTGTCCAAACTCAAACAGGCAGTCGCCCTTTTTCTTCTCATACTCCAGCGTCGGCAGCTTCCGCAGACTGACCAACTGCTGGCGGAAACGGCTGATCTCCAGGCTACTGTAATAATCACAGTCCTGCATAAACATGATCAAGGCGTCGTCCGGATTCTCGCCGCTGCGGATCCATTTCTCCATCCGGCCTGCCGTGGATCCCATGCCCAGTTCTTCCCGGATAAAATCCATCAGATCCTGCCCCACCAGATCATCGATCAATAACAATGGATGATGGTAAAAGGCATAGCACAGCTCCTGTGACGATCCCACACGGATTCCCAGACTCTCGATGAAAAATGGATGGGAGACCCGCTCTCTCCTGCATAAAATTACACTCATAACGCAACCTCTTGACGGATAGAAGCACCGGTTGACGGGTAAAACTCTCCAAATCCTTTATCCTTCACCACGACCACCATGGTGCGCTCATCTAAAAATCCAACCTGGACGGACACCCGGACGCTCTTATCGTCCCGCACCGGAAATCCCTCCAGCTCTAATTTCACGGTTCTTCTCTTCCGCACATCCTGTGGAAGAATGGAAAACTCAATATAATTCTGATCCTCTAAAATCAATTCCACTTCACTTCTGGAATCATACCAGCTGTCCCCTGCTGCCGCCAGCACCAGCTGTTTCTCCTTATCCTGATGCTGCACCTTCACAGCCACAGTGGTATTCAACCGGCCGTCACAGATCATGGTATACGGGTAAGCAGTCTTATCTCTCGTCAGATCCACCGCCTTGCAGGCCGCGCCCTGGGCAAACAACACCGTCTCCACAAAGACTCTCCGGCGGTTGCACAGCATCTTCATGAACTCGCCAGCCCACTGCTGGGTCTCAAAACCCTTGCCTGTTAAAAATACGGAAGAAAACAGCTTCTTCTCCAAAAGCCGCTCTCCGCAGCTGCATAAGATCTTATCCGCCAGCTTCACGCCCTGTGGCGTGGATAAAATATCCAAAGCAAAGCCTTCCTCTAACTTCTCCCGCTCTGCCACAGCCGTCACCTGGCCCATATTTTTCTGTACTTTCATCTCATAGTAGCACAGACATTTCTCAGAAAGATCAAACATTCCCACATGATTGCTCCACACGTCCCTGGTCTGGCTCAACACAAAATACATAAATGCTTCTGTGTGGCTGATCACATGAACATGGGATCTTGGGATCTTTAACTGGTCCGCACAGTACATCAGGCCGTCCATAAGACGCGCCTTCATCTTCGGAACTGTGATCACCAGTTCTTTTACCATGAAACCGTCTACCGTTTGTCCTTCTTCCAATGGCAGTGAAAACACCTGCTCCAAAAAGCATTTCAACAGGTCCACAGCCCGGTACTTCACCCCATAAATCGTGTCAGACCCGTCCTGCAATACCAGGCGGATCAATTTATCCGTCACGGATCCCTCTCCAGCCAGAGCTGTGGCATAGGCCGTTTCCCCGATCAGCCAGCCGCCATCCTTCTGTCTGCAGACCGCCGTTGGAAGGGTCCAGTTTTCTTCCCGCCCCCAACAGCTCAGTTGTGTGTATCCATCACACAAATCCAATCCTAATATCAGTCCATCCATCGATGTTCCCCTCTATTTACAACCTGCTATATCAACTCAAACACATGTTCAATGACAGCAGTTTTTTTCACATACGTTTCCATGGCCCGCTTTAATCCCTCTTCCTCTTTTAAGTTTAAGCACATGGACATTTCGTTCAGCAGATGGAATCTGCTCTCCTTTTCCTCTTCCGCCCGGCGGTTTCCGCTGACGGAGCCTTCTTTCACCAGAAGCTTTTTCTCACCTTTCAGCTCATAGACCCGGTATTCCAGCTTTTCCCCGTCAAATAATACTTTCTGACGGACGAAAATTCCCTGATATACACGCTTCATACTGTCTCCGTGGAATTCTTTCTCCTGTGGCAGAATCCGGATTTGAAGATCCACTCTGGAATCTTTCTGTCCCACATATTGGATCATGGCCTTGTCCATGATATCTTCTGGGATCCGCACATGACGTCCCAAATCCTTGAAATATGGGAATATCATGCCGTCTGCCAGCAGAATATCCACGATCTTCTGGCCCAGAGTCTTTCTCTCTCCCTCCAGCCTCTCCAATCCGGCGTAATACCGGCTTAAAGCCAGCAGATAAATGGTGGACAGTTTCTCCTTCTCAGTGGTACGGTAAACCATACTCTCCAGATACTGGAACACCTCGTCGTCCGCCGGAACATCATAGAGGAAATACTGGGCGCTTTTCAAAGTGAAATAAGCCTTCACCAGCAGATCACTGGTCTTTTTCCGCTTCATATACAGGGAAAATACCCGGTCAATCTGGTCTGTCTTTCCAGAGAACATCATTTGCGCCAGCAGACGCTCTTCCATGTCGTAAGTCTCCACTCTGGATCCCACGGCTTTCGCCAGAATCTGGTACATCTGCCTGGAAGTGCCATTATAATGCTCGCACAGGTAGTCTAAGACCACCCGATCTGTATATCCCTTCTTAAATGCCAGGAATCCCCAGTTTAACAGCTGTTCATCCTGGTCATACATCTGCTCTAAAATCATGCGGCTGCAGATCCGCAGGTAATTCTCCGGCTCGATCTTGCAGTAATACCGCTTTAACAGGCCATAGGCCTCTTTCATATAACTGCGGCTGATCATGGCGTCACAGAGTTCCTTCCTCTGGTCCACACTCAGCATCTCCGGATTAATATCCAGAAGGAAACGCAGCGGCTCCTCTTCTTTCTCACTTCCCGCCTGTCTGGTACAGTAATCGATGATCCGCCCGGTGAGAAGACCCTTGTATAACGGATGGATCTCCAGACGCATCATGGTCCGTTCCATGATCAGAAGTTCTTTTTCCTCCGGAAATGACTGCTTCGCCGCTTCCCTGCATGCCTCCAATAAAAGCATGCCGTGTTCCGGATACACCTCAAAGCACCGTTTCTCCAGCTCCGGCCGGTTCAAAACCGGGGTGCTGGTGTAGGAGATGTCCCCGTACCGGTTGCCGTACTCATCCTGAAACAAAATGCAGCTCTGCTTGGAATATAACGGCACATAAGCCACGCCGTCTATCATTGGGAAGCAATGCTCTTCCATCAGTTCTTCATAACGGACTACTACCTGGCGCATCCGCTTCTCGCCCGTCTCGATCCGACAGGATTTTAAAATAGACGGCAGCACCTTGGCAATGGCCACATCAATCATATCCTCATAAATCACCGCGTCATAAATCCGGGACAATGGACGGCTGATCCGTCCCTTTAGGATCTGCTCCGTGCTGAAACGGCTGATCTCTTTCTGATACTCCCGGTAAAGCGGGTCTTCCCGGTCCATATAGGTCACCAGATTGGCGTACAACACTGCTCTGGTATCCTCATCCAGTACCGTCTGATAAGAAAAATACAGAAGCACTTCTTTGGGAAGTAATTTTCCATAATCCTCTGGAAGAGAATACAGGAAATACTCATATAGTTTCGTCAGACTTAACTGCTCTCCCAGCGCCCTCTCATACCAGATAAAGTCTTCCTTCATCCGGCGGTCGCTGCGGATCATCAGACTGCAGATGGCTTCCAGAATCTCCGTTTTCGGGTACTGGTCATAAAACTGTTTTAACAGGCGCAGAGACAGCTCCTGTTCCCGCTTGCCTGCTGCCGCCAGTTTTGCGGCCTTCACCGCCAGTTCTTCACTGACAGCAGATTTACGGATGCCGTAATTGAATACCTGCAGTTCAAAAGCCCCTGCTCCGTAGAGATACTGGGGCGACTCATTCCACAGATTCAATGCCTGCTGGTATAAAAACGGGCTTCTGCACCCTTCACTGAATAACACTTTCATCCGGGTCAGCATTTCCCCTGGATTCTCTGCCCAGGCTTCTTCCCAGCATCTGCCATACAGCACAAACATCAGATAATCGGCGCTGCCCTCTTCCACATACTTGCTGACCAGCCGTTTTAAGGATTCTTCCCGCTCCCGATCTGGCTGAAGCTTTAACAGTACATACTGGAACAGACAGTAATAAGATGGATAACGGCTTCTCTGCTCCAGAACCGTATCCCGGCACTCCTTCAGACATGCCATGGCCTCTTCTTTGCGTCCGGTCATCTCATAAAGTTCCGCTCCCGCCAAGGAAAGTTCCATAGAAGGCCCATACACCAGACGAACCTGATCCAACTCTTCCAACATCCGCCGTTTTAAGGAACGCCGCTCGCCTTTCTTTTCTCCGCACAGACTTTCATAGTCCAGGCGCAGCTTAAAATATCCCGCCAGCACATCCGTTCCAGAGGCATGTTTCTTCTCTTCTTCCTTACGCACCGCTAAAATGGAAGAAGCTTCCACCTCTACCACCAGCTGTTCATAAGCACTCTCAAAAATCAGACGGCCAAAATTCCGTCCTCCATGAAGTCCGTCCGGACTGATCCGGTAAGAAAACTTGCACACATCCTCTTCAAAATCTTCCGGCGCAATGGTCTTTTTCATGGTCTGAATGAAACTGCCCTCGGTCCGTACCGTAACCAGCAGATAACCCCAGCCATTTTTCCGGATCACCACCTGATCTTCTACATTCCCGTCCAATGCCGGATATTCCCGTCTCCTGGAACCTTCTAACTCCAGCCGCACCGGTTCCTTCTGATCCATAGCGATCAGGAACTGCTCCAGCTGCCCATAGCGGTCCCCATGGCCTGCTAAACTGTCATATACAGCCCGGATATGCAGGTTCTGCATAAATGGAACCCTTGTAAAATCCCGGTATTCAAAAATCCGCATAGCCATGTCATAGTCTTCCCTTGCCATGGCTCCAAAATCACTGACCTTTTTCAATCGGTCCAGTGTCTTGCCAGAAGCGCTGTTCTGGATACGAAAAGAATAAGGAATCTCCTTTTCTCCCCCGTTGGTTACCAGATAGAAAGATCCCTCAATTTGATCACCATATTCTAATTTATTTCCATCGATCTCATAGGTAATGCGGTTACGAAAGCCTCCGAAGGATCCCGTAAGCGCTTTGACTCTTAAGTTTGACGAATAAACCAGTCCCTTGATGTGAAGACCGTTCCCACTGGTGACAAAAAAATCTCTTCTCGTCACTTCATCTGCCGGAATTTCTTCTTCCATCCGCTCTGGCCAAATTGTCAATGCCGGAGTCTCCATGTCGATAATTCCCTTTGCCAGTCGGTTTATCCGCTCTCTCATGTTTCTCTCACTCATTTCCTTGGTCACTTAATTAGCTATATTCTAACACATTTTCCCTTGATTTACTATCCTAAAATTGGTATGATAAGATAAAGATTTAAACGATGGAGCGTAAAGATGTTGTCAGAACCCAAAACTTTGTACAAACTCATGAATTTATATATGTTGAAGCAGGTGAATTTCCCCCTGACCAACTCCCAGCTGACAGATTTCTTCCTGCAGCACGAATATACTTCCTATTTCGCCCTGCAGCAAGTTCTGAACGAACTGCTGGAAGCGGGTCTGATCCGGGTACATACCAATCATAATATGAGCCGGTATGAGATCACCAAAGAGGGCGAAGACACATTAGAATTTTTTGGCAAGAACATTTCCCCGGCCATTGTGGACGACATGGATCAGTATTTGAAAGAGAACCGGTTCCGCATCCGCAATGAAGCCGGTATTATTTCCGATTTTTACAAGTCCACCAACCAGGACTACATCGTCCACTGCGAGGTGCGGGAGGGCAAGACCGTTCTCTTGGACGTAAGCATCTCCGTTCCCGACCGGGATCAGGCCGAGTCCATGTGTAGCCAGTGGGAGAAGAAAAATCAGGAAATTTATGCTTATGTGATGAAGACCCTGATGAGCGATTCATAGGTAATCGTCCATACAAGCACATATACCGTTCTGCCGGATGCTAAACATGGATTTTGCATCCCAGTATAAGGAGGCTATTGGATGGAACATTTTAAAAAATGGTATCGTGACCTGGATAATCAGATCAATCGCCTGATCCGCCGGTACAAACGAAAGAAATTCTTTCTTAAAGCCAAGGTACTTCTGCTGTTTGTTCTTCCAGTCCTGATTATTCTGATCGGCGTCAAGGCAGCGAAGACCTGGCTCCGGATCAAAGTCCGCGGGATTGCCACCGCGTCCCCATCTCCGAAGATTCTTCCGGTTCACCAGGAAACTGTGCCCAACGAATATGTAACCCCGGAACCTGTCGGAAAACCAATATCAGAAAATGCATCGCAGCAAACGCAAAATGAGTGATGTCTACCATATCGGTAGATTCATCACTCATTTTTTGTACGGTCAGCGCAGTGAATGCGCAGACCTACTGAACAGTTACCATTTTTTTACTTTCTCGTACTTCCCGGTCCAACACTGGCCTTCACGGTTCCGATTCCTTCCGCGTCAAACCGGTACCGCTCTCCCTCGATGATCACAGAACGGTTCTTCACCATGGCATAATTCTCGAAGTAATACTCCACTCCGTTGATCTCTCTCCATCCATCTGCTAAAAAAGCGTCCTCATAATTCTCAAAGGAAAATTCGATACAGACACTGCCTTTGATACCATTGATCCGTCCTTTGCTGGAACATCTCCACATGGTCCGGTTCTGGAAATTATTGGACATGCCTTGACGGTTGTACCAGACGTCATAAGGAACTTTCTTGGCATTGATCTCCTTCGTCAGGCTCTCGTAATCGCCAAATACCACCACCCGGTAACCTGCGCTCTCAATCTCTTCACAGAAGGTTTTTACCAACTCCGTCTGCTGCTCTCTGGTCAGTTTGTTGTCCAATTCGCCAGCTGCGTCCAGATCATAACTGATGGGATAAGAAACCCGGTAATCCTTGACAATATCCAGCACATACTGGGCCTCTTCCTTCACTTCCTGTACGGTCGTGGCATTGCTGTAGAAGCAGACTCCCGTCTTAATTCCAGCTGCGTCAGCGTCTTTCATATTCTGATCGAAATACGGGTCTTTCTCCTCATAATATCCCAGGCGTACCATGGCAAAGGAGACGTCATCATCCACCACCTGCTTCCAGTCGATCTTTCCTCTTAGATTCTGATATTTGGATACGGTGATCCCTTTTTCCACTGCGTCCTCAATTACGGTTTTCCCATCTGCGGAAATCCATTTGCCATTGATGTTGCTCCATGGAGTGAACGCAAAACTTTCCGTCGTCACACCCAGGGAAACCAATGCAGCCATCAGTAACGCAGTCACTTTCTCTCTTGTCTTGATCCTCATCATTCCTCTTTCCGAAAACGGCGGATCTCCTCTGCCAGAAGCTTCGTGTTCTGGATCATGGAATCAAACACGCCGTAATGATACAGATTTAATACAAACATCCCGATGGGGACAGCCAGGATCATTCCTGATATTCCTTTTATTTTAAACCCTAAATACAAAAAAATCAATGATAAAAGCGGGGGCATCCCGATGGAGTCTCCCACGATCTTAGGCTGTATCACCTGTCTCACTGCCTGGGTCAGCACATAGATCACCACCAGCCCCACAGCAAAGGTCCATTGCCCGGAAAAAAACTTGATTACAGCCCATGGAAACAACACAGTTCCCGTGCCAAACACGGGAAGAAAATCCAAAAAAGCGATCAGCACCGCAAACAAGATTCCATGTTTCACCCTTAAAACCATCAATCCAACCGCCAAAATCACAGCCACAACGAACATGATCTTAAACTGGGCCAGAAAATAGCCGCCGATCAAGGTTTTGATATCTTTTTTCAAAAACTCACTGTAGTTCTGGACGCCCTGCGGAAGATGCTTCTTCCCCCAGGCCATGATCTTATCCCGCTCAATAATAAAAAAGTACGAGGACAAAATCACCACCACGGAATACACCAGCGCCGCCGGAATTCCCTTGGCTACATTGCCAGCCACCGCAACCGTCGGTGTGGCTAACTTCTCTACCAGACTTCCAGCCAAAGCGCCCAGATTGGAGTTGGTGCGGTTGACCGCATCCTGGACTGCCACCGGCATTCTCTCCAGAATCACGGAAAATCCTGCAAATGCCTCCTGCAGCTCTGCTTTCCAAATCTCATACAGTCCCGGCAGTTCCCGGCTGAATGCCATGGCTCCCAGGATCAGTCTGGAGATCAAAAAATAGATCAGCCAGATCACCACAGCCAAAACCACCACAACAATCACCGCCGAACTGTGCTTCCGCACCAGTTTCAGCCGTTTTTCCAAAAATTTCACCAGTGGATTGCAGATCAGGGCAATACACCAGCCTACCACAAAAGGCATAAAAAATTTCA